>DATCJD010000025.1:0-7316 GCA_036507435.1 Bacteroidota bacterium | reverse complement strand
CAGATCGAAAATCGTCGCTTCATTACGTTTACCCTTTCTCAATGGCTGGGCATCACGTTCAGACACCCGCCCCCAATAAGTAAAACTCCTTCTCGAGACTTCTGAAAAATTATTTACGTACAGGTAGCCGCCACCTTTAGGTTGCGTTTTTCGAATAAATTCGCAGGCTGAAGCCTGCGGCTACCAAATTATTTAGGACTTTTCAGAAGTTTCTACTCCTTATACTACTTCAAACGGCGAAACCGGTGCACAAGTTTCACTCTCCACTCCTTTTCAAGACGAACCTGCCAATGCGGAATAACAACGGAGCCCTGGAAAATACGCTCAAACCCCTCTTCTGAGAGGGAAATCGTCTCTAAAGGAAACCGCCAAAATGTAGCCGGCTTATCTGCTTCAATACGAACATCCACCCCGAGCCATTCATCACGTAGACCGAGGTGCGTATGCCCGCGAAGCTCGCCCATACTGCGAAGCCGCCTGTCGGGAATATCAACGCCGTCACAATAATAGTAACGGTCAGGCGCATCACCCGCTTGCAAACCAACGCAGAACTCAACTCCGAACCACAGCGAAATGGGGACGCGTTCAAGATTCTTAAGCCGATACTCTATCTCCAGCCCGGCATTCTTTGGACGGAATTGTATCGTTTTTTGAACTTCGACGCCGTGACGAATCTCACCGTGCCATACACTGCCTTGTCTGGACAGCGTTACTCGATGCTTACCTGCAGTCTTAGTTGTCGAAAACGCATACGGCTGATTGACAAAATCCCCCAGCTCCTGATATGTAGACGCATGAACTTGGTCAAGTGTCACTGCCGAACCGAAGAAATGGTCGATCAAACTGCCGTGCCGGTACCAATCGTAATGTAGGTGACGTTCCAGTCCCTCTTCTTTCGCCAGCACGAGGTCGTGGATGCTCTCTGTTCCTTCGTGTGAGGATTCTACCTTCGCATCCGCTAATTTCTTATGGTATCCCTCTTCCCGACGGGAGACGATATCCAATAAGTTAAGGGAAATAGGCTTAAAATCAAGTTCGAAAACAGACCCCCCTTGCTCCGGCTTGAAATAGCAATTCAGAACAGGGGTTTCAACTAACAATTCGTTATAGCCGTCATTATCAAAATCCATTGTTTCGATATTCACCGTTTTCCGCTTTTCGAGCTTGTCAAGTTCGCGTTCTGCATCAAGTAGATGATTGAAGATGGGATACCGGAGCAACGGCATGTACAATCCACCGAAGACCCCGTGCCAGTACGCGTCGTTGCATTGTGCCGCCCAAATATGTTCGAAGATATTTTTTAGTTTTTCTTGACCGCTCTTTGAAAGTCTTTGCTCTACAGAACGCGCTCGTGCGGAAACACGAAGCATTTTCTTATGCATCGTGTTGATCTCTGGGTACTTTACAAGGAAGTTGCGCCAGAATCCCCCTTTGAAAAACGGCTCGAGCAATTCCCATTTGCCCTGACCTTTGAGTTCAATTTCTGCGTCTTCATACTGGCTAAAATGCTTGGGCCTCAATACCCAATGCATCATCTCAGCGTACGAGGCATTTGGGAGATAAATGCGCCCGGCAGGCTTACAGCGTTCGAGCGCTTCGGAAAAATGAATCACATTGATCCACTCACGATTATCGCTCAGCGCTTGAAAAAAATCTTTCAGCCATCCGTCCCGGTACACGTGGTCATACGTTTTCGGCCAGACGCCGAATTTCTCGCCGTCGTCCGCATACACGACGACTCGTTCGCCTTCTTCCGTGGCGACCTCTCGAAGATACTCTATGGTTTTCTGTACGGCTTGAAACGGAATGGTGTACCGAAGCTTTTTGCTGATCGGAAACACGGCGAGACTCTTCCCCGCTTCCTCGGTCATATAATAACTGTATAACTCGTACTCTGAGAGCCCGGCATACTTGAAATGCGTGTCGTCCACCGCGATAAAGCGTAATCCTGCGTCTGCGATGGGTTTCGCCAGGTGTTGTTCCCAGACTCGCTCCGTCAACCACATACCGACGGGCGGGTTGCCGAACAGGTTCCGTATTTCCTTCGAAAGTTTTTCCAACTGCGCCGACTTGTCGGCGTCGGGAATAATCGCCAGGATTGGTTCGTAGTACGCCCCGCCCATTATTTTTACTTGCCCACGCTGGACAAGTTTTTTGATTTCTTTCAGAAAGAGTGGACGCCGGGCGGAGAACCAGTCGAACAAAATTCCAGAGTAATGTAGGGAAAGCTTAATCGAGGGGTATTGCTGTACCAGTTTCACAAACGGCTGGTAGGAGCGGTCGAACGACCGTTCAAAGACAGATTCAAAATTCCCGATCGGCTGGTGGTTATGAATTCCGAGGACAAGGTTAATGCGTTTCATTCGGAAGCAACTTTAAGGGGCGTACAAAAATTCCCGGGAAAGAACTGTCGATGATGTATAATCACAGGCGAAATTGCGGTGGCTGAGACGAAATTGATTTTCTCGAACACCTTTACTTCACTGCGAATAGTAAAGGGCAACGGGTCAGAAATAAATCGTTGTTGACATGAAGGATCCGGGTGATACGTCACCATGTCGCGTATGTTTCTTCCGTTGTCGTCAATAAAATTCCATGAAAAAATAAACTTTAACGTATCGCGCAGGTCGATAATAAGCGTATTTGTACCCGAGTTATATCTGCCGGAAAGAATATTATTCGGCGTCACACGATAGGTCTTGCGAAACGAGGGATTGCTCGCCCACTCGATGGTGACCGTGCCGTCTATAGCCGCCCTCCCGTCAAATGTTTCGTCAAACACATTGATGAGATACACAAAGGCTTTTAAGGAATTATCCGACCCGGAAATAACATACAGGGACTCATGCTGCGCGTCGAATACATCTGCCGGGTCTCTGAACGGCGGCAAGGCTTCGCCGCATGAGAAACCAAGCACAGAAAAAACCGTAAGAACACATGTATGCAAAATAGTTTTTTTCTTCATCCTTTATAACTCCAACCGAACGCCGACTCGAACGCGGCGCGGGTCATAGAATGCCCCGGGGTCGCCTAACTCGCCGCCCACTCTGCCGCTGGAATCATACCACCGAACGTTTTTCTTGTTGATCGTATTGCGGATATCGGCAAAAACCGTTAACACGTATCGTTGTTGTTCATCAAAGACGAATCGCCGTGTTAATTTGACGTTGAAGAAGATGACGTCTTCCATTCGTCGATTGTTCGGCACGAGTAATTTTGTAGGGTCCAACGGCGTAAAGCCGTCCCGTGTCGGAAAATATGTATACGGGCGAGGCGAATTATACAGCACGATAACATTTGAGCGTATATCAAATGGGAGCGTAAACTCTGCGTCCGCTTTGATGGTATGTCGCTGGTCCCAGCTCAATGGGAACGGGGTAACGGCGAGCGGAAACCCCCACTGCTCAAAATTAATACGCTGGTCGACAGATTCGCTGATACCCTCCGTCACCATATAGCTGTAGGAAATACTCCCTGAGAGCTTCTCGTCATGCTCGCGGCTTATTAACAGTTCAATGCCCGTAGATGTTGCTTCCGCATTGTTGACATACGAGGCAAAGCCGTAATCACCCGCCGATTTGCTATCTGCGGGAATTAATGTTTTTGAATCAATTTGGTTACTCGTCTTTTTTCTAAAATATGTCGCCGATGCGACCACATTCTGAATAATGCCGTGTTTGAAACCGAGTTCCCATGAAACTGTCCTCTCCGGTTCCAAATCAGGGTTGCCGGCGAGTACGTTTTTTGAGCCTATGCGTAATTGTGCCGGGTTGATACCAGAATAGAGGTAATCGAAAAGTGGATACTGGAAATAATGCCCGAAATTCACAAAAAAGAAACTGCTCGTACCGATGGGACCTGCAAGTGAAAGCCGGGGGCTGATTTGGTGCTTGATTTTCGCCCGCGCAAATCCGGTGACTTGTTGTTCGAATTCAGTCTGGCTGATAGGAATAAATTCAACTAAGGGTCTCTCTGCAGTCGGGTCGAGAAAATCCCAGCGAACACCCACGCTAAAATTCGAACCGTCTTTGACTAATTCAACTTTATCCTGGATGAAGACACTGCCGGACCGGGGTTTATACGTATAGGAATTGCTGTAATTCAACAACGGAGCGTCAACAATCGGTTTGCCGAAGTATGTCGTCTGCGGCTCGTACTTCACAAGGTCGGAGAAAATATCGAACTGGTTGACTTCGAACCCGATCTTGAACATATGCATCTTGTCGATCTGCGTTGTGTAATCCCCCTTCATCGTATAAATAATCTGTTTGGTATCCGCCCACCAGTTACGCGTGCCGCCGGTAATGTAACGCAGGAAAAAATCGTATTCGTACGGCTGGAGAGAAAGTCCTTCCTTAGAGTCTCCGCCGATATGCGTATTCAAAAAGTATCTGCTGAGACTGACGGTGTAAAAGGAATTCTCGGAAAGCGTATGGGAAAGAACTGCCGCTAAACGGTACGAGTCCCTCTTTCGTTCAGGCAATCCGCCAAGGTTGAAGCGCCAGCTGAATTCATAGTCCCGCCATGAACGCAACGAATAAATACCTTGAAAACCCAGTCGCACCGCCTGGGATATTTGATACTCAAGCTTGCTAAAGCCGGTGAACTCCTGGCTAATAGGAGAAACGAACGTCTTGCTAAAATCCTGCCACCAGCGCGTATCGTGCGAAATAATTGTATTGGCGGTGAAATAGCTCAGCTTCTGAGAAACGATGGGACCGCCAGCCGATAGCTCAATCTCCGTTGCACGGTCGGTTTGTTTGTTAACGCTTTCTGGGAGCCAGTTATCTTTTTCGTAACGTAGTGAGTAAGACTGTTTATCCCCGCCGGTTTTTGTCACTACATTCACGACGCCGGAAAGCGCGTTGCCGTACTCGGCGTCGAAGCCGCCGGTATGGATCGTCAAGCCGCTGATGGAACTGCGCGGGAGACTTGTGCCAATCCCTCCACCAACCACGTCCTGAACCGGCAAGCCGTCCACCAGAAACACCACCTCTGTTGTTTTGCCTCCGCGCACGTTGCCTTCCACCGTTGTGCCCGGCTGTAAGGAGAGTACTTCCTGAAACGCTGAGATAGGAAGTTTATTCAGCTTGATATCGCCGATAGAATACGCCGTTGCGGCTAAATCTTTTTGGATGAGCGGCTGTTCTGCTCTGACTTCGATAACATCGAGTTCGATGGTGGTTACGTCCATCTGAATATCCATTCGCGTTCTGAGGTCGGGCAGAATGGTGACGCCTTTCATCACAACGGTTTTATATCCTACAATGCTGTATCGCACATCGTAGACGCCGGCGCGAATATTCTTTATCTGGTAATATCCTTCCGCGTCCGTCGTTCCTCCCTGCGGTTGCCCGAGGATGACAATGTTGACGCCCACAAGCGGAGAACCAGCCTGTTTATCGACGATTCGACCTTCGAGAATGCCCGTAATGCCGTACGAGTTCGGCAACGAGTAGGACTGGCTCGAAGCTATCATGATTACAAGGATATGGAAAAGTCGTCTCACACGATCATCCCATGAGGATAGTCTATTCATCGTCGCCGGGAGGAAACGGATTACAACTCCCAGCAACCGGCGGCGGTTCTATACACGGCGGATGTGTAGAAATCGGCTGACAAAAAAGGTTTGATACGTAACGGGAAACATAACACACGGGCAGAAGCATGCTTGCTCTCACGGGCGCCCTGTTACCAAAAATAATTATCCGGCCGCTGATGATGAATTCTTCTCTAGCCGCAAGGCAGCGTCCCGGGCAGGTGGGGTCTTCGGTAAATGTAAAGCTCCTTCGCGGATCTACGCCGTTGTCGTCCGACGTGAGGTCCCAGTACACGCTAAAGATGAGTGAATCTTGAGGGTCAATAACGAGCCGCCCTGTCTGCTCATCATATTCTCGGGCAAAGTACAGGTCGTCCGACGTCAGCGTAATAGTCTTTGTGATTGCAGGGGGTTTTGCCAACATGAATTCAATCGAGCCGCTGAGTTCTACAATGTCGTCGAACGTTTCATCGTACGTATTGATCGCGACAAGATAGACGGAAAGGCCGTTCAGCACCTCACCGCGAATCGTAACTCGAAGGTCGTAATACGAACTGATTTTGCCCTCGAAAAATGATTCGGGCTCGGTATAGGGCGGCAAGGTCTCATCGCACGGACCAAGCAACAATGCCAGCATCACGAGATGAGAAGCCCATCGGTAGATAGTCATAGCAGGCGGACCTGAAGTAGTATTAAGTAGTGTATAAGTTATTTCTCCGGCTTCATTTGTGGAAAGAAAATAACATCTCGTATGGACGCTTGCCCAGTCAGCAACATCGTTAATCTGTCGATGCCGATGCCAAGTCCGGCAGTGGGCGGCATGCCGTATTCGAGCGCGCGCAAGAAATCTTCGTCCAATACTTGCGCTTCATCGTCGCCGCGTGCGCGGAGCTTCATTTGTTCCTCAAACCGCGTGCGCTGGTCAATCGGGTCATTCAGTTCGGTAAAAGCATTGCATATTTCCTGACCGTTTGCATATGCTTCGAACCGCTCCACCACCCCTTGCTCGGTTCTGTGCTTCTTTGCGAGCGGCGACATCTCAACCGGGTAATCCGTAATGAATGTTGGCTGAATCAAATGCGGCTGAACCCGTTCGCTGAATATCGCGTCAATGATTGCTCCAGCTCCGTACGTCGCTTCAATTTCGATGTGGAGTTCTTTTGCAACCTTCCGCAAGTCTTCTTCGGATGCGCCGCGTACATTTTTGCCTGTATACTCTTTGATAACGTTCAACATCGGAACGCGCTTCCACGGAGGCTTGAAATCAATCGAGTGTTCGCCGACTTGAACCGTTGATGTGCCGTTCACGGCAACCGCGGCTTCATGCACCATCTGTTCCGTCAATTCCATCATCCACGTATACTCTTTATACGCGACGTACAGTTCAAGCATGGTAAATTCGGGGTTATGGTTTCGGTCCATCCCTTCGTTGCGAAAATCTTTTGCAATCTCGTACACCCCGTCGTACCCGCCGACAATAAGCCGCTTGAGATATAATTCGTCCGCGATGCGGAGATACAATTTCATATCTAACGCATTATGATGCGTGACGAACGGCCTTGCCGACGCACCACCGTACACAGGTTGTAACGCCGGCGTTTCAACTTCAAGATACTTCCGGTCATCAAGAAATCTCCTGAACGCGCTGATGATCTTCGCCCTCTTCACAAAGACTTCACGCACTTCCCCGTTCACTGCTAAATCCACGTAACGCTGGCGATAACGCAATTCCTTGTCAGAGAACGGGTCGTAGACAACTTTGTTGCCTTGCTCATCA
>DATCJD010000024.1:0-8983 GCA_036507435.1 Bacteroidota bacterium | reverse complement strand
ATTCGATAAAGCCCTTCAATTCTACCCGCTTGTGAGCTATAAGCTCAATCCCTTTACCATTTTCTACGCAGGCTCGACGCACAACTTGCGTGATTTCGAGAATCCGCATGGCATTCAGCAAACCGAGCGGCAATTTTTCGTGAAACTGCAATACTTGTGGAGGAACTAACGCCATATGTCATAGCGGATTGACTCCTTCCGAACTACGCTGTATCTTGGACGCCAACGCGGGCACACGCCTCCGCGAGACATGTAACCGCCCTCATACTGAGGTCTTTCATGCTCACACAACGTCTCAAGAAACTCGCTATACTGTGTTGTACTTGCATCGTCTCGTGGTCGCTCCTTTACGCCCAGCAAGCTGAATATATACACTCACTCATGCCCGTACCGGCACAGGTTCAGTTTACGGGCAGTACGTTCCGGCTGACAGAATCCTTCAGTATTGACATTCACGGAAATCCCGACCAGCGACTCTACTCCGGCATGACACGCATTCTACAGCGGCTTGCTGGCAGGACAGGTTTTTTCTTTCCACAAGACGTTCTCGTACCGGGTCAACAAATCAAATCTCCTGCATTCAGCGTCGTCGTGAAACGTCGGGGTGAGATAAAACTCGGAGACGACGAATCCTACACTCTCTCAGTTTCAACAAAGGGCATATTTCTGACGGCGGAGACCGACATCAGCGCGCTACGGGGTGCGGAGACGTTCCTACAGTTACTCGCCGCCGACAAAGAAGGCTACTACCTGCCGGGCGTTCGCATTGTTGACAGTCCGCGATTTCGGTGGCGCGGATTGATGATCGACGCCGCGCGGCATTTCATGCCGGTGGACGTCATCAAACGCAATCTCGACGGCATGGCGGCAGTGAAGCTTAACGTCTTCCATTGGCATCTGAGCGACGACCAAGGATTTCGGGTTGAAAGCAATGTCTACCCCAACCTGCATGAACGCGGGTCGGACGGCATGTACTACACGCAAGCGCAGATACGCGAAATTGTCGCGTATGCCGCCGAGCGCGGTATTCGCGTGGTCCCGGAATTCGACGTACCCGGTCACACTACTGCGATGATTTTTGCCTACCCGGAATTAGGCAGTGGTCCCGCCCCGGATAAGATAGAACGCAACTGGGGCGTATTCAATCCCGTGCTGAATCCTGTGAAAGAATCTACGTATGAATTTCTCGACCGCTTCATCGGGGAAATGACAACGCTCTTCCCCGACCCGTATTTTCACATCGGCGGAGATGAAGTGGAGCATGGCGGAAAAGTGAAGCATTGGGATGAGAATTCTGAGATTCAATCGTTCATGCGGCAGAACGGGTTGAAGAACAACAAAGAGCTGCAACGATATTTCAATGAACGATTACTTCCCATCGTGAAGAGACACAACCGCAGAATGGTCGGGTGGGACGAGATTTTGCAGGAAGAAATGCCCAAGGACATCATCATCCAGTCGTGGCGCGGGCGCGAGTCTATGGAGCACGCGGCAAAATTGGGATTTCAGAGTATTCTTTCGAGCGGATATTACATCGACCTCATACGGCCGACAGAGTACCACTATCTCAACGACCCGATACCTCCTGACACTGAGTTTCCACTCGAGTTACAACGAATGGTGCTCGGCGGCGAAGCAACCATGTGGGCTGAGTTTGTGTCGTGGGAAACCGTTGACTCGCGCATTTGGCCCCGCATGGCGGCGATTGCCGAGCGGTTTTGGTCGCCTCAATCCGCGCGAGACGTGAACGATATGTACCGACGGCTTGATATGATCTCTCTGCAACTCGAGGAACATGGTCTAACGCATGAAAAAAACTACGACGTATTGCTCCGGCGACTGGCTCACGGAAATGATATTGAGGCATTGAAAACACTCGTTGATGTTTTGGAGCCGGTTAAAAATTATAGTCGGAATAATCTCAAGCCTCAGACCTCGGCCTCACCGCTTACGCGCGTTGTTGATGCCGCGCGGCCCGATGCAAGAGTCGCGCGAAATTTCCGCACGAGTGTAGACGAGTTACTTTCGGGTGAAAAAAATCAACGGCAAGCTATCGCAACACTGCGGACCCAGCTTGAGCGCTGGGAAAAGAATCATGCGGAATTCATGAAACTCGCCGACCGCTCACCGGTGTTACGGGAAGTGGAATCTCTCTCTGCAGATTTTGCGAAAGTCTCCCGCATTGGACTAGATGCTTTTTCATTGCTTGACGCGGGACGGCGTGAAAGCGAGCAGTGGGGAAAAGGAAGACTGGATATTCTAAAAGAAGCAAGCGTTCCGCGGGGTCAGGCTGAGTTGATGATACTTCCCGCCATCGAAAAGCTGGTGTATGCGGCAAGCGCGGTACAACCCGAAAACAAATAAGAAATTACTTCTTTCGCATCTGGTCCATCATGACTGCCAGTAAAATCACAGCGCCGACGACAATCTGCTGGACATACGACTCGACGTTCAAGAGATTCAATCCGTTCCGCAACACACCGATCAGCAGAGAGCCGATGAGTGTGCCCATAATCGAGCCGCGCCCGCCGAAGAGGCTTGTCCCGCCGACCACAACTGCCGCGATCACATCTAATTCGTACATCAGTCCCGCGTTCGGCTGTCCAGAGTTTACCCGCGATGCGAGAATGATGCCGCTGACCGACGCTAATGCCCCGCACAGAATATACACGCGCATCAGCACACCGTTCGTGTTAATACCCGCGAGACGCGCAGCTTCTTTATTTCCTCCGACCGCATACACCGCTCTGCCGAAACGCGTGTAGTTCAGCAATACATGCGCAACGGCGAAAATGATTGCCGTTAATAATGTCGGGAGCGGAATGCCGGCAAGCCGTGCTGAAGCTATTGTGCCGAATGCTTCAGGCAATTCCCATATCGGCCTGCCTCCGGTGTAGAGAAATGCGGCGCCACGCAACATAGTCATCAAAGCGAGCGTGACGATAAACGGCGTAATGTTGAACCGGACAACGAAAAATCCCGCAAACGCACCCGAAGCCGCGCCAAGCAGTACACCGACAAGTATCGCCAGTGGAAACGATAGAGCAAGCGGCAGTCCGAATGTGAAGAGACTCGTCGTCACGACGCCCGTAAACGCTACTAATGCGCCGACGGATAAGTCAATACCGCCCGTAAGAATCACGAACGTCATTCCTACAGCGATAATAGCGGTAACGGAAATCTGGAGTGAAACATTCAGCAGGTTGTCCGCCGTGAGAAAGTACGGCGAAAGCGCCGCGAAGATTACCACTTCCGCTAAAAGCGCGAGGCTGATGCCGAGTTTATCGTAGTGTGTCCAGGTCATAGTTCATACTTCATCGCTAAGGCCATAACAGTCTCTTGTGTGGCTTCTGTTCGCGTGAGTGTGCCGGTGATTGTTCCACCGCACAATACGGCGATACGGTCGCAGATACCAAGCAGTTCCGGAAGGTCTGAAGAAATAACAATAACACCCACACCTCTCCCCGCCAACTCGTTGATGATATTGTAGATTTCATACTTCACGCCTATATCGATGCCGGCGGTCGGTTCGTCAAAAATCAACAGCTTCGCGTCCGTGAACAGCCACCTGCTGAGCACAACTTTCTGGCGGTTACCGCCGCTTAATGTTTCGACCGGCGATTCAGCTCCCGGCAATTTAATGCTCAATTGCTTGATATATGTCTGTGCCGCCGAATGTTCTGCATCTCTATCTATAAATCCATTCTTCACAATCGCCGCGAGATTGGCAAGTGTGATGTTCCGTTCTGCGCTCATCTCCATCACCAACCCCAAACGATTGCGGTCTTCGGTGAGCAGACCGATTCCCGCGTCAATCGCTTCGCGTGGCGAGCGGGGTTTGTAGTCTGTACCGAGAAATGACATCGTGCCGGATTCCATCGGGTCTGCACCGAACAATACTCTCGCGAGCTCCGTCCTCCCCGCACCGACAAGTCCTGCGAGACCGAGAATTTCTCCGCGATGCACAGAAAGCGTTACATCGTGTAGCCTTCCCGCGTTGATATTTTCAAGCTTTAGGATTTCTGCGCCGCGCACACGCTCGACACGAGGATATTCTTCTCCAAGTTCCCGCCCCACCATCCAACCGATAAGCGTCTGACGATTAGTCTCGGAAACAGCACATGTGTTGATTGCGCGGCCATCCCGCAAGACAGTGATGCGGTCGGCAATGTCAAAAATCTCTTCCAGCCGATGCGAAACATAAATGATGCCCGTTCCTTCGCTTTTGAGCCGGCGAAGAATAGCAAATAAATTCTCCCGCTCGCTTTCGGTAAGCGAAGCGGTCGGTTCATCCAAAGCGAGGACGCGCGCCTGTCTCGTCAACGCCTTTGCGATTTCAACAATTTGCTGTTGCGCGACGCTGAAATGCTCGACCGGTTCCTCGAGGTCAAGTTCTTCGCCAAATTGTGCAAGAGCAGAACGTGAAGTATCCCCTGCCCGTTTGGTATCCAGCATAGAAAAGAATCCGTGTACCGGCTCATGCCCTAAGACGATATTCTCCATTGCTGTGAGAGCTGGTACGAGTTCGGCTTCCTGGTAAATGGTACACACGCCGAGTTCTTGCGCTTGTGTGGGGGAATTGATTTCGACCTGACGCCCGTTGAGAAGAATATCGCCGCTGTCTTTTGACAGCGCGCCGGAGAGAATGTTGAGAAGCGTGGATTTCCCCGCACCATTTTCGCCCAGCAGGCAGTGGATTTCCCCGGTGCGTACGTCGAAGCTCACGCCGTCGAGCGCTACCACGCCGGGGTAGCGTTTAACAATGGAGTGAAGTTCAAGAAGCGGAGTTGTGCCAGCGTTCGGCATTAGCGCGCCGCAGTTGTGGAAAGCGCCTCGCGGTCAACAATCCCCACCTCGACTGGAAAGACTTTAGGAACTGTGCCGCCGGTGAAATGCAGTTGGATTTGTTGTATCGTCCCAACGCCGATTTTATCCGGGTATTGAATCACATCGGCTTTGAGGGCTGTTTCTTTCAGGATGGCGTCTCTCGCGGGCGGAGTTGCGTCGTACCCTACGATGGCGATGCCCGTGCGTTTGAACTGCTGGACAGCATCGAGCGCGCCGAGAGCGGAATCATCGTTGATACCAAAGATACCGTGCAGTGTTGGATTTGCCTGCAATACGTCTGCCGCGGCTTGGAGAGCTTTATCGCGTACGCCCTGCCCGTTCACATCGGCGGCGATGGTGATGCCGGGGTGTTGTGCAATCGCTTCTTTGAATCCCTGCACACGGTCTAACACAGACGTGATCGCCGGCTGGTTGATGATGGCGACTTTGCCCTTGCCGCCCAGTACCTTTGCAAGATACTCTCCTGCAAGCCGTCCACCCGCTATGTTATCGGAAGCGATGTGGCATACCACATCTCCTTCTTGCGCGGCGATATCCGCTGTGAACACCGGAATGCCGGCGGCGTTCGCGGCTCGAATGCCGGGACCGATGCCTCTCGAATCCACCGGACATACGACGATTGCATCCACTTTGCGCGCGACGAAATCTTCAATCTGCCCAATTTGCTTGCCGAGGTCGAATTCGCCCGCTGTGACAATAAGTTCATAACCGTATTTTGCCGCTTCCTTTTTCAACCCGTCTTCAAGGTCACGATAAAAAATATGTCCGCGCGTTAAGAGCGTGACGCCGATGATTTTCGACTGCGATTGCTTATTTCCGCAAGCAGAAAATACAAGGGAGAGAATAAGAACAGTCAGGAGAAAAATTTTTTTCATTGTGGCGTCCTTTACCTATCGGATGGTGTGGATGAATCTCAGAAAGAACTGTGAGGAAGATACAAGGAATTGAGGAGAATCAAAAGAGTCGTTGAGTATGGTGAATGAGCTTGGTCTGGCTTGTTGTAACAGACAGAGGATTATAGATTGGAAATCATCTCACTATAATCCGAGTGAGAGCCGACCCAAAACCAAAGCAGTGTATTGCCCTCTTGTAGTCCTAGTGCTCTCCAGCCTTGACCGATTCTTACCGAATAGATTGGTTCAGAAGTGTGAATTCGTTTAAATCGGAGGCTGGGATGTTGCGGGTTGGTTTTCCACAACTCAAATGCTCGACGTGTGCGTTGCTGAACATCTTTTGGTAAATGCTCGAAGGCGCCGCGAAAACGCTTCGTCGTGCGGGAGTTCATGGTGGTTAAAAATTGAGGGGTTTTGTATCTCCACGTTTATATTCTTCAAGCGCTTCCTTCGCCAGAAAAGAAAGTTTCTCTTGAGATTCAGAAAAAATTTTTGACCAGCGTTCTTCTACAGCAATTTCTTCGAGGATAATTGTTGCGACCGCGTCTTGTTCCTTTTCTGGCAATTTATTCACAGTCTCAACAGCTTTCTCAAGTAGTTTTGTCATCGTAAACTCTTTCTTATTAATCGGTATTGAAATTTCGTCATTTCAGACCTCATTAGCAAATTCTTGAGAATTTACAAAGGCACTTACCGTTTTGGTTTACCTCGGTTTTTTCTTCCACAGCTTGTTCAGTCGCTCTTTTATCTCTTTTTCTTTGCCGATGTCCGTCGGCTTGTAGTAAATTTTATCTTTCAGGTTGTCCGGCAGGTACTGCTGTTCGGAAAAATGCTCATCAAAATCGTGGCTGTATTTATACTCTTTGCCATAGCCTAAGTCTTTCATCAGCTTTGTCGGTGCATTGCGGATGTGCAACGGAACGGGCAGGTTGGGCAAATTCCGCACATCCTCGGATGCGCGTGCAATAGCGATAAGCGAGGCGTTGCTCTTGGGCGCGGAGGCGAGATAGGTCGCCGTCTGCGAAAGAATCAACTGCGCTTCGGGCATGCCGACCAGGTCAATTGCCGTAAAGCATGATGTCGCAAGCACCAGCGCTTGCGGGTCGGCATTGCCGACATCCTCGGATGCTAAAATGACCATGCGCCGCGCGATAAATTTCGGGTCTTCCCCGCCGTCCAACATGCGCGCAAGCCAGTACACGGCGCCGTCCGGGTCACTGCCTCGCATACTCTTGATGAAGGCAGAAATAATATCGTAGTGTTGCTCGCCGTCCTTGTCGTAGAGCGTATATTTCCGCTGGAATGCCTCTTCTATTTTTTGTTTTGTGATCGCCACACTGCCGTCCGGATTCGGCTTGGTGATGCGGAGCGCGTTTTCCATGCCGTTGAGCAGTTTGCGCGCGTCGCCGCCGGAGAGGAGCATTAAGAATTCGCGGTCTTCAATGGTTATTTTTTTCTTGGAAAGAAAGGGGTCTTTGCGGAGCGCATCATCAATAATCTTGTTGAGGTCGTCTTTGCCCAACGATTCCAACACATACACTGGACACCGTGAGAGAAGCGGTGAGATGACTTCAAACGACGGGTTCTCCGTCGTTGCGCCGATGAGAATAACCGAGCCTTCCTCCACGCTATGCAACAGCGCGTCCTGCTGTGCTTTATTGAAGCGGTGGATTTCATCGATAAATAATATCGTTCGCTTGTTCAACTGCTTGAAATTCTTCCCCGCTCGCGCGAGCACTTCTCGCACGTCTTTTACGCCGGATTCAACGGCGCTGAGCTGGTGGAATTCCGCTTTTGTATGCTGAGCCACAAGCCGCGCGAGCGTCGTCTTGCCGACGCCCGGCGGACCCCAAAAGATCATCGAGGACACCTGGTCGCTCTCAATCATCAGGCGCAGGGGTTTGTCGTTGCCGACCAGATGCTGTTGACCGACGAACTCATCCAGCGTCGCAGGGCGCACCCGTTCGGCGAGCGGAGCGTTTGCAGACTTCACCGACTTCTTGGACTGGGGTTCGTTTTGAAAGAGGTCTGACACTTAGCGCTTCCAAATTGCGTGCTGAAAAGAAAAAACCAACACTGGGTTCTTCACCCCAGTGTCGGTTATCAATAATCATTGCCCTACCTTCGCGAAACTACCGAAGGAGATACACACCCGGTAGGACAGGCAAGCTGCTGTCCTACCGAATGTTCAGAAACTTTACCTATTTGGTGTCCAACGCCTTTTGAATAGCGAAAAGAATATGTTGTGTGTGCGCTGTGGTCTCGGCGTTGGTCCCTGTCTTGCCCTGTAAGAGCCTTTGTACGGCTTTCAAATGGTACAGAGCCATCGATTGCGACGTATACCCATACTGGGATGTCCCCTCGGGGCTGACGATGCCGGCGAGCTTAGTGACATATTCCAGTTGCAAATTCTGCCGGAACGTATTCACATTCGTTTTTGCGTCGTCCCTAAATATCGCGTCCGTCAAGTCCGCCATAAAATCACCCAGCGAGTACTGGTTGCCATAGAGACGGGAATCGACAATGCGTGTCAATACGTTTTGGTGCAAGAGATGATTCAATACGCCTCTTTGTATTGCTAACACACGGCTGTGAATCCTCGGGTCTTCCCCGGCGGTAAAGAAATTAAAACCGCGCCGTTGTTGCTGCAAGTAGTCGAAAAGCCCTACAGGTTCCCGAAACGCGTCGATCCCAAACAGGTGTGTCGCAAGCACCTTCATAGCTCCCTGTTGTTCGGCTTTCGCTACAGGAGTGAACGGCTTGGTAGCGCCGGGTTGGCCCACGAATGCACGGTCAACGTACACTCCTCCGATTTGACGGGAAACGACGTTCATCTGGTTTGCGATTTCCGAGGTGAGAATTAAGTAGGCATTCCGAAGCGCATGGAACGATTGAGCCGGTTTATTGTATTTCTCTCTCAGCTTCTGCATGGTCGTATTCACTAGTTTCAAGCGTTCTGCGGCATATCCCACCGGGTCGTTGCTCAGGTCGTACAGCATCACACGCGGGTCAATCGCTTTTCCCGGCGCCCGCATGTCGTCGGCATCATTACCAAAGATCAATGCCAGCTCGGTGGAACGGAGAAGAATCATGGAAAGTCGCTCGCGCTCCGTTGCCTCGTCTTTCACAGCGGAAGAATAGCCGTATTCAATTGCCCACCGGTCGTACGGTCCCGGAACCGTTGAGTAGTACTCGCCCTGATTGTTTTTATCGGCGGCATAATTAATTGCCGGATAGTCCAT
>DATCJD010000023.1:0-8945 GCA_036507435.1 Bacteroidota bacterium | reverse complement strand
GAGAAGTCGAATACTTGCTCAGCGGTAGAAGGCCTTTACCTGCACCCGTTATCCTTTTCTCTCCCGCCGGTAATGTAGTCCTAGTGCTCCACTGTTGAGCGTTGCGCTATTCACAAGTGTAAGTTTGGATTTCGTTTCGACATTTTCGAATAACGGCGTCCCGCGACCTAGAAGAACCGGATTGAGCGTGAGTTGATATTCGTCGATAAGGTCCAGCCGCATAAACTCATGCGCCAGTGTAGGACTGCCGAAGATCACCAGGTCTTTCCCCGGCTGTTGCTTGAGAGTTGTGATTTCTTCTATAATGTTGTCTTTAATTAACTGCGTGTTTTTCCACTCAACCTTGTCCAGGGTTTTCGAGAACACAACCTTATGCACATTCTCGACCCAGTTCGCGTGGTCGCGTTCATGCTTCGTGGCTGATTTGTTCCTCAGCACGGCGGGCCAGTAGCTTTCCATCATTTGGTACGTCACACGCCCGTATAATGGCGAACCGACGGCGCTGACGATACCCTCAGCGTATTTCTCCATTTCGCTGTCGTACGAAACCCAGTCTAATTCTCCTTTCGGACCGGAACAAAAACCGTCGAGCGAGACATGTATAAATAAGACCACGTTTCTCATTCTTTATCTCCATTTTTCCCTGAACGCCGCCGCTCGCTCGCGACGACCATCTCGGACAAATCCGCCGCAGGGCGGATTTCAAAAGGACCCGCTTTCACGCCCGGGTGTTTCGACATCAATTGAATGGCGTGGTTTAAATCCCGCGCTTCGAGCACCAGGATTCCGCCCAACTGTTCTTTCGTTTCGGCAAAGGGACCGTCCGTCACAGACACCTTCCCCTGCCGATACCGTAAGGTAGTAGCGGTTTGGGGACTCTGGAGCGCTTCACCGCCGGCGAAGTTCTCGTTCTTCCGGAGCACCTCGTCGTACGCAAAGCATTCATCCATGAACGAATTCAACTCCTGTTCGGACATTGCCGCAAACGTTTGGGGGTCTGCATAGCCAAGACATATGTATTTCATGATTGTGTCCTCTGTTATTCGTTATGACTGTTTACGCCGGATTTATAATGAAGCGCAATGACTCCGGAACGTAATGTTTTCGTATCGATAAGTTTCAGCAGAAGCCTCTCTTGTAAGGTGACACCCTCAAACAAACGCGGTCCTTTCCCTGCAACAACTGGGTGAACCACGAAATAGTATTCGTCAATCAATCCGCTTCGCGAAAGCTGCGAAGCGATACTGAGACTGCCAACGAAAATGTCTTTTCCGGGTTGTTGTCTGAGCTTCCGAACTTCTTCCTCGACAGTCGTGCGGGAGATTTTTGCGTTGTTCCCGTCAACGCTTTTTAGCGTGTTGGAGAATACGATTTTATCAAGCGAATCGAATACCCGCGCGAATTCGTTTGTTGCCGGGTCCTCGGATTGGCTCTTGGCGACATCGGGCCAGTAGGGCACCATCAATTCATACGTTTTGCGGCCGTAGAGGATCGTATCCCCGTTACGCAGTAGCGCCGTGAAGTATTCATGCAGTTCTTCGTCGGCAATCCCATCCGTATGACTGCAATAACCGTCGGCAGTAATATTGATTGCAAAGATGGCTTTTCTCATTTTATATCCCTTCAAGCTCCAATAGTGCCTGTTTTGACTTTTCCAGCTCGTTTGTAATTGGCGATAATCACTCCGGTTGGTGTAACCAAACTTTCTGTTACTGTAAAGGCTGCGGGAATCGTGCCGTCGTCAAACAACTTTTTTCCTTTACCAAGTGTCAAGGGGTGAATTTTGAGCCAGAGTTCGTCCACTAAATCATTCTTAAGTAGTAGTTGAATAAGCTTACCGCTGCCGTGAATTTGAATGTCAAAACCTTTTGAATTTTTGAGCTTTTCGATATCCGCCAAGGTTTTGAGGAAAACTGTGTTTTTCCAATCTGATTTTTCAATGGTATTGGACATGACATATTTTGTGACATCATTGATGCCTGGCCAAACGTCTGCACGTTCAGGCCAGTAGTCGGCAAAAATCTCAAATGTTTTTCTACCCAAAAGAAGGTCTGCGGGTTTCATCTGTTTTTCCATGACCTTATCAACAACCTCGTCAAAATACGGTGCACTCCAACCGCCATATTTGAAACCTTCTGCCGTATCTTCCTCGGGTCCACCGGGCGCTTGCATTACTCCATCTAATGTAATAAATGATAAGACGATTATTTTTCTCATGGCTGTTTATCCTTTAGTTTCGGTGAAACTATTTCTTCGTTGTATGGCCGTTTGAGGAAACCTGAAATCGACACGGTTCATTTTTTACCAATCTGTTGCCTAAGGGTTTTCACATTGCTTTTGCTTACTGTTCCGGCTGTTTCTGAAACATCAGGTACGTAGTCAGCTTGCTTATTTTACCGTTTGTGAAGTGGAACACATCGCAAAACACGGCATCGAGCTGCGCGCCTGCCTTCATGTTTGCTGTGACTGTTCCTTCTGCAACAACAATGTTTCCCTCCTCAACAAGTCGTGTAATGGTGATGGCTGGGTTGCCGTCGGCATTTGGATTTTCAATTTCTTTGTCAAAAGCCTCCTTGCCTTCGTGATGGAAAAAACCGGGCATATCCCACACAACATCGTCCGTCAGGCACGAGAGAATTTTTGCGTGGTCGGTTGCCCTAAAACCATCCATGTACGTTTCAACTACGTTCTTCTTGCTCATAAATACGTTGTCGTTTTATGTATGGTTAATCGTTCGAGTTCTTTGGGCCGGTTTGCCCGTTAAGAAACGGCAGCACGGTGGCGACGAGAATTGGTGCAGCGCCAGTTTCGTAGTGCGTTAGGTCCGGCAGAATGGCAAGTCTATTCTGTGACATATGTTCCCGCTGCCAGCCCGCATCCTTTAGCCCGCCGCCAAGAAGCTGGTAGAACGACACGATGTGCTCGGGACGTATCATATCGCTGTCGCCATACACAAGCAGTACCGGCATCTTGAGAGTCTTCACGTCCTCCGACCAGTCATACGGTTGGCGCATAAACTCGCCCATAGCGTCCAGCAACCGCGGGAAATCCTGCGGGCGCGGCGCGACTTCCGCGTACAATTGATACATAGGCGTTCCCTTCATTCCTTCTGCCATGGCCGCGCTCACCGCTGCCTGCTGTGGCAACATTTCTGCGAAGAAGCCATTCTGCGCGTACGGCGCGGACACGATCACCAGCCGGCGCACGAGTGAGGGGTGCCGAAAGGCAAGATGCATCGCAACAAAACCACCGAAGGAGTAACCCATCACATCCACCTGCCGCACCCCGAGCTTCTGTAAGACGATGCTGAGGTCGTGGCCGATATCCGCAGGCACAATCTTTCTGTTACCAAGCGCCGTATGGCCATGCCCCAGTAGGTCAACGCCGATGACGCGGCGTGTTTCCGCCAGTTTGGTAAGAACGGGCCCGAACGCGCTGGTTCTCATAAGCCCACCATGGAGCAACAACAACGGCTCGCCCTTCCCCCTTATTTCGAACCAATAGTCGATACCATTGACGATGACGTAGCCGCTGGTGTCAGGCTTCGTGACAATCTCTTGTGTAAACGCTGCGTTCGATACTGCAGCACACGCAACCAAAGCACTGACCAGCATGTAAAATCCTTTTTTTATCATGGCAATCTCCTTCTTTAAAAGTTTTCCATCAGTGGGTTCCTGAGTTGTTCGGCGAAAAATCCCTTTGGCGTCTCGCCCTTTATTTGTCTTAAAGCCGGCTTACTTTTTCGCTTTGCCGAGCCGCTCGGATTGCGCGCGCAGCTCTTCTTCTTTCCGCCTCAACTCTGGCGTGAATGCCTCTCCGAAATCGTCCGCCTCAAACACTTGGCGAATCTCCACTTCGGCGCCACCGTCGAACGGGGCGCGTTTGAGCCATTCGATTGCTTCTTGTTTCGAGTTCACGTTCCAGATCCAGAAGCCGGCAATCAGTTCCTTCGTTTCGGTAAACGGACCGTCGGTCACGGTGCGCTTGTCGCCGGAAAACTTCACCCGCGCACCCTTTGAGGTAGGATGAAGCCCTTCACCTGCGAGCATGACGCCGGCTTTGACCAGCTCCTCGTTATACTTCGTCATATCGGAAAGAAGCTGATGGCTCGGCATAACGCCCGCTTCTGAGTTGTTGTCGGCTTTGACGATGACCATGAATTTCATTGTCGTATCTCCTTAATGTATGGGTTATTCGGATATGCGTTCCTGCGTACATTACATAGTCGTTTAGGTTAGGCGAAATTCGACAATGCAGATATAATATATTTTAGCTTATTTAGCCCAATGTTTTCATTCTTTTTTCGAGAAATCGCCGTTCGGGTGTCTGCCGCGTGAGATGAAGCGCTCGTTCGTAGGATGCTCGGGCTTCGTCGTTCTTGCCAAGCCGCCTGCACAACTCCGCGCGTGCAGAATGCGCAAACTGATAATCGGAAAGCTCTCCTCGTGCGAACAGCTCGTCAATGAGTGTAAGCCCCGCCTCCGGACCATCATGCATCGCAACGGCGGCGGCACGATTCAACTCAACGACAGGAGAAGGAGTAACTCGCAGAAGCAAGTCGTAGAGACCCACAATTCGCGCCCAATCCGTAGCGACGGCGGACGGCGCTTCGGCGTGCACTGCCGCAATTGCCGCCTGAAGCGTGTATGCGCCAACGTTGCGCGTCGCAGACGCTTGCCGCACCAGTTCTCTTCCTTCTGCAATGAGTTCTTGGTCCCAAGCCGAGCGGTCTTGCTCGTCCAGCAAAATAATTTCACCGCTCGGCGTTGTGCGGGCGGCGCGGCGCGATTCCTGCAACAACATGAGCGCGAGCAATCCGGTAACTTCCGGCTCCGGCAATAACTCTACTAAAAGGCGGCCCAGTCGTATTGCCTCGCCCGAAAGGTCGGGACGCGTGAGCGAATCGCCGGACGACGCAGAATAGCCCTCGTTGAAGACGAGATAAACGACATGGAGCACGGTTTCCAGCCGCTCTGGCAACTCGTCATGCGACGGCACTTCGTACGGAATGCGTGCATCGCGGATTTTCGACTTTGCGCGCACAATCCGCTGTGCAAGGGTTGCTGGAGAGGTGAGAAATGCGCGGGCGATTTCTTCTGTGGTAAGGCCGCAGATTTCGCGCAGGGTCAGCGCCATACGCGCGTCCTCAGCGAGGGCGGGGTGGCAACACGTGAAGATCAACCGGAGCCGGTCGTCTTCCACGCTCTCGTCCATCTTCTCCGCAGGGTCTGGCGCGCCGGCTTCGAGCTTCTCCGCAAGGTCTGCGACAGAGTCGTCAAACCGCGACTGCCGACGAATCCCGTCAATCGCCTTGAAGCGCCCAGCCGAGACGAGCCATGCCCGTGGGTTGGCGGGAACACCGTCCCGTTGCCATTGTTCCACTGCCGCGGCAAACGCATCGTGCATGGCTTCCTCCGCAAGCTCGAAATCCCCAAGCAAGCGAATGAGCGTGGCGAGGATGCGGCGCGATTCAGTGCGATAGATGGCATCCACAGTCTCGTGCACGGATTTGGTTGTCTCTCCGCTCATAATGGTATTTAATCTAAGCAGAGATGGGGGAGATTACAAGGCGGCTCGTCGCGGTCTGAAACCGACCGGAATACCTGTTGTGTTATGCTTTCTGTAATTTTTTGATGTCGATTTTTTTCATCTGCAGCATCGCGTTCATGGCAAATTTGGCTTTGACCGGGTCGGGGTCGCTGAGTAGCCTGTTCAACGCGGTGGGAACGATTTGCCACGACAAGCCGAATTTATCCTTCAGCCAGCCGCACATGCTTTCCTGTCCGCCGTCTGCGGTCAATTTCTCCCAGTAATAATCCACTTCTTCCTGCGTCTCGCAGTGCACCACAAACGAAATGGCTTCGGTGAACTTGAACTGCGGTCCCGCAGACATCAACGTAAACTCCTGTCCCATCAACTCGACCGTGACAACATCCACTGTTCCTGAGGGTGTCTCGGAAATCGTTTCGGAGGATGTTGTTTTTGACCCCTTGAAAATGTACGTGTAGAACTTCGCCGCCTCTCTCGCTTCTTTATCGAACCATAAAAACGGGGTGATTTTCTGCATGACTATCTCCTTGTTGAGTTAGAATCTAACGGCTTAAACCCGCTCTCTGCATTATTCTAGCCCTCCCCCTGTCCGCCTTCGGCGGACGTTCCCCCTCTATGAGGGGGACATATGGCGCCAATAATTTTTCTTCCGTGCCCCTGCTTTCTTGCGAGTTCTTTGTCCCCCTCTTTTCCCGAAGGGATCCCTTTGGGAGAGGGGGCAGGGGGAGGTTTTTCTTGTGCGCATAATAGATCCGGTCAAGTTTTTGAGATGGATTGCTTTTTCGTGCTTTCGACGGTTTGTTTCACTCTATGCTTTACGATCGTCTGTATCAAGCGCAACGGGAGCGATTTATCCGGTGGAAATTGTAGCGTGCCTTTCCCCGTCTGGTACGGAGCTATTTTCTTCTTGAAATCTTTATCGCCCGCCGAAGCTTCTCAAGTTTCACCCGGACATCCAGCGGAAATGTAACTATATAGTCGTCTATGGTTTGAATCTTCGGTTTCGTCGAACGCATCGAATCTCCTTATTCCCGTGGAAGTAATTTCTCCCGCGCTACACCTGTACTGTTTTCCACTTTCCTTTTGTAAACAGCCACAGGGTAAACAGTCCAACGGACGTTTCAGACGCAAAAATCGCCCAGAATACGCCTGTATAGCCCAATCCGAGTTCTTTTGCTACAACGTACGCGAGCGGAATTTGAATGAGCCAGAAAAAAACGAGATTGATTTTTGTCGGGGTCGCCGTATCGCCCGCGCCGTTGAACGCCTGCACCGATACCATCCACCACCCGTACACAAAGTACGAGTAGGAAACGATGGTCAGCCACTTTGACCCCACGGCGATGACTTCCGCGTCGTCCGTGAATATGCCCACCAGCGAATCGCTGAACAGAAAATAACAAATCGATACCCCGACCAGAAAGCCCATATTCCAGAAACCGGTTACCCAGACGGAACGCTCGGCGCGCTCGGGTTGTTTCGCTCCTAAATTCTGTCCCACGAGCGTGGCAACCGCGTTCGACATGCCCCATGCGGGCATCAAGGTGAACATCATGATGCGCAGGGCGATTGTCGCCCCGGCAACCGCCTCGCTTCCGAACTCAGAAATGATGCGCATGACAAAAATCCAGGATGTCATCGCCACAATCATTTGTCCCACACCGCCCAACGAGGTGCGAATGATATTCGCGATGACCTTCCAGTTCAACTGCACATGAGAGCGCAGCGCGCGGATATGCTTGCCCCCGTTGAAAAGCACCCACAACTGCGTCAGCACGCCGATGCCCCTGCCGATAGTGGTGGCAATAGCGGCGCCTTCAATGCCTAATTCAGGAAAAGGTCCCAAGCCGTAGATGAGAGCCGGGTCGAGGAGGATGTTAATTCCGTTCGCGAGCCACAGCACGCGCATGGCAATGGCGGCGTCGCCCGCTCCCCGGAACACGGAGTTTATCACAAACAACAGCACGATGACCGCGTTCCCGCCCAACATCCATTGCGTGTAACGGTATCCGTGTTCAAGCGTCCATGCGTCGGCTCCCATCAACCCAAGCAAATCTTTCGCGAAGAAAATTCCGGCGAAGGAAAACGGCAGGGACATCAGCACGGCAATGAATATCGCCTGGACGGCTGTGATGCTCGCTTGTTCTTTCTCTTTTTCTCCTATTCGCCTCGCAACAATGGCGGTAACAGCCATAGACATTCCCATGGCGATGGAATAGAGCAGGAACATGTACGTTTCCGTCAACCCGACGGTCGCCACCGCAGACGCGCCGAGCGTGCCGACGAAGTAAATATCCACAACGGCGAACGTGGACTCCATCACCAACTCCAAAATCATCGGCACCGCCAGCAAGAACACCGCCTTGCCGATGCCGATTTGCGTGTAGTCGGCTTCCGTTCCGCGAATCGCCGCCCGCAATTCTTCCCAGAGCGACCGTGCGCGCGACTGCTTTGGTGTACCCTCTAACGCAACCTCACCCCGCGTATCTTCGTTCACTGTTTCTCCTTTTTATTCTTTCGTTAATCCTAAATAATGCTCCCGTTGCTTCCTGTCGAGTTTTTCAATCGCATTACGCAAGGCTACACGCGACATGGCGGCGGCGTGTTTGTCCAGAAACCGCACAAGCCTCTGGCGGTCTTTATCGCCCGCAAACCTCAGCATCCACCCTGCGGCTTTCTGGACAAAATCCTCTTTATCGCGCACTAATATCTCCGCTATCTTAAACGCGTCGTCAGTGTCGCCCTTCCTGATAAAATGCGCGGTGCTGAGAATGGCGGTGCGGCGCTCCCACCTGTTTTTCGAGCGCGCGAGCTTGTATAATATTTTGCGCGGCTTATCTACAAGATAGCGGCCCACCACTTGGTGCGCGGCGAGGTCCACTAAATCCCAGTTGTTGATTCTATCGTGTCGTCGCATATACAGGTCGTATAGCTCTTTGAGCCGGTTGTCTGATACCTTCTTATCGGAGCCAGACTTCCCCATGATACTGCACCCGCCGGCGCGTACTTCGTGGATTGGGCTTTCGAGCAGTTTCTCGATTTCGCCGGGCGGCATGTCTATGAATTCCTGAGCGAGCGCAAACACCTGCCCCATCCGCACGCCGATAAATTTGTCGCCGGCGCGTTTCTCGACCGGAAAGTACCGCTCGTATTTTTTTAGCTCTATTGCCGAGCGGTACGTTTTCAGCAGTTCTATAAACTGTCCGGCTGTTGAAGTTTCTTTTGCTTTTGCCATAGAATGATCTTCCTTGGTATAACGCACCACCCATGTCCCCCTCTCCCAAGGGGATCCCTTCGGGAAAAGAGGGGGATAAAGGGGGAGGATCACAAACCTTACTTCAAGCTCTCTTCGAGCTTGTTGAGGCTCGAGTTCCAGCCCTCTATCATGCCGCTTT
>DATCJD010000022.1:0-3656 GCA_036507435.1 Bacteroidota bacterium | reverse complement strand
CTTTACGAGCGCGGCGAGATATTGCGTTTGGTCGATATTCTGCTGAATAAGTCTCCGATACTTTGCGACGCCGTGTTCTTTGATGCTCATCCAAACTTTCAACGCTCGAAATCCGCGTGAAAGCTGAAGCCCGCGCTCATGCCACAGGGTGTCTCCTGCGGCATAACCTCTCACTTGTGGTTTGAGATACGTTGCTCGAACGGCAAACGCTTTCTGGTGTTCGTCAGCACGGCGAATCAGCGTGCAACCGACTTCATACGGCATGTACATCCATTTATGCAAATCGAAAGCAAGCGAATCGGCGCGTTCCATCCCTTTGATGAATGTCTTGGCGGAAGAGGAGAGAGCCGCAAATGCCCCGAAGGCGCCATCGACATGAAACCATAAGCGTTCTTGCTCGCAGATGTCCGCAATATCCTCGAGCGCATCGAACGCGCCAGTATTGACCGTCCCGGCATTTCCGATAATACAAAACGGCTGAAAGCCGTTAGCTTTATCTTTGGCGATTGTATCACGTAGGGCAGTGAGGTTCACGGAAAAATCTTCGTTGACCGGTATCAAGCGCAATGAGGCGGTGCCAAGCCCCAAAAGCCTGACCGCTTTTGCCACCGAGCTATGCGTTTCAGCAGAGGCGTACACCGTATATCTGTACTTAGAACCCAAGAGTCCGTCGCGGGAAAAATCCACGCCGGCTTTCGACTGCAGGGCGACTGCCAGTCCGACGAAATTCGCCATGGAGCCGCCGCTGACGAGTATTCCGCTCGCTTCCTGCGGATAGCCTAACATTTCTTTGCACCACTGCACTACCTGGTTTTCCACGTCGCTCGCTACGACCTTAAATCCGGACGCGTTGACGTTCAACGTTGCGGCTAACATCTCGCTCAGCATGCCGAACGGCGTCCCGCTCCCGATCACCCATCCCCAGAAACGAGGATGGATTGTTCCCATTGGGTACGGCAGTACCAAATTCTTAAATTGTTCATATGTCTTGGCGGGACCTATTCCGTTTTCCGGAGCAGGTTCCGCGAACGATGGTTTAACGCTATCGGGGACACTTTGCCATATCGGTCGTTGGCGGACGCTCATCAGATAATCGAGCATGTCGTCAACCATCTGGTGCCCGACTGTTCGCATCTCGTCCCAGTTCTGCGGGTCTAATGTTTCTTCTTTAGGTATGTTGTTCGTTGTTGTGCCCGATTTTGTGTCTCTCATATAACACTCCTCTAAACTCGAATTAAAGTAAGTAAAGCGGTTTCTCTTGCTTTGGACTCATACATAAGAAAAAATTGCATCAATTTCACTTTTATTCAGTATATTTACAGTGATTGAGGAAAAATAAAAACCGATGAAGAATATACAAGAAAAAAAATCCCGTTGGGAACAAGAACAGGTCGCTCCCACGCTCAAGAAGTTGAAAGAGCGTCAGGAGAAATTCGAGACCGATTCGCATATTGAAATCGAGCGGCTGTATATTCCTCGCGATGGAGAGTACACCGAAACAATCGGTTTCCCCGGCGACTATCCCTACACGCGCGGTATCTACCCGACCATGTACCGCAGTCGGTTGTGGACGATGCGGCAGTATGCGGGATTCGGCACGGCGGAGGAATCCAACAAGCGCTATCGCTTCCTTACGTCGCAAGGGACGACCGGGCTATCGGTCGCGTTCGACCTGCCGACGCAAATGGGATACGATTCCGACCACCCGATGGCGGAAGGCGAAGTAGGGAAGGTCGGCGTCGCGATTGACTCATTGGCAGATATGGAATTGCTGTTTGAGGGCATTCAGCTCGATAAAGTTACGACATCAATGACGATTAATGCCACTGCTGCGATATTATTGTGCTTGTATGTCGCAGTGGCGAAGAAGCAAAGAGCGAATCTCAGAAACATCTCCGGCACGGTGCAGAATGATATTCTAAAGGAATACATCGCGCGCGGCACGCACATTTATCCGCCTGGACCATCCATGCGGCTGGTGACGGATACGTTTCAATGGTGCAGTCAGAATTTACCGAAGTGGAATACCATTTCCATAAGCGGGTATCACATCCGCGAAGCGGGTTCGACGGCGGTACAGGAGGCGGCGTTTACGCTCTCGAATGCTATCGCGTACGTGCAGGCGGCGATTGACGCCGGGCTTGACGTGGATACCTTCGGCGGACAGCTCTCGTTTTTTTTCAATGCGCACAATAATTTCTTTGAAGAAATAGCGAAGTTTCGCGTTGCGCGCCGTATTTGGGCGAAGATTATGAAAGACCGCTTCGGCGCGAAGAATCCCGACACGATGAAACTCCGCTTCCACGCACAGACTGGCGGCTCGACGCTCACCGCCCAGCAGATTGATAACAACGTCGTGCGGGTGACACTGCAGGCGCTTGCCGCAGTCTTAGGCGGAGCGCAGTCGCTTCACACCAACTCCCGCGATGAAGCGCTCGCGCTGCCGACGGAACAATCAGCGCGGCTCGCGCTTCGCACGCAACAGGTGATTGCGTTCGAGTCCGGCGTGACGAATACCATCGACCCGCTCGGCGGCTCATATTTCGTTGAAGCCTTGTGCGACGAAATCGAAGCGAAAGTGTGGGAATACATCGAGAAAATTGATTCGCTCGGCGGTGCGGTACAAGCCATCGAACAGCAGTTTTACCAGACGCAGATCGCTCAGAGCGCGTACGAATATCAAATGGCGATAGAAAAGAAGGAAAAGATCATCGTCGGGGTGAACCAATTTGAGGAAGCAGAAACCGAACAGCCGGAGCTACTGCATATTGACGAAAGTTTGCGCGTCAAACAAATCGGCCGTCTAATGGATGTACGTAACCGGCGCGATGCTCGTCTTGTCGCACAAAAATTGGACGCGATAAAAAAGGCGGCAAATTCAAAGGATAATCTGCTCCCGCATATCCTCGGCGCTGTAGAGGCGTATGCGACGGTGGGGGAGATTTCCGATGCACTCCGGTCGGTTTGGGGGGAGTACGAGGGATAAAAAAACTGTCAGCCTCGGTACGGAAGGTGGCAGGAAGACTTCAGGAAATGTTGTCTTTTTTCATTAAGGTGGATGCGACTCGTTTTGTGAGTCATAGGGAGTTCGTTTTTACTCTATGCGCCTAACTAAATCCGAAATACAATACCTCCGTTCGCTCTCTCAGAAAAAATATAGGGTGCATGAGAAGAAATTTCTCCTCGAAGGCTGGCGTCCGTTAGAAGAGGCGCTGAAGTCGGATTGGCGTATCGAACTCATTGCCGCTCTGCCCAGTCAAAATACTGAACATCGGGCGCTTCTTGAGAAAGCGAAAAAGAAAGCGATTCACGTCAAAGAGCTTTCGGAAAAAGAGCTTGGGCAGGTTTCCAGCACAGTGCACTCTCAGGGAGTAGTTGCCGTTGTCCGCCAACGTGAATACCGAATTGAAGAAGTGTTATCGAAACAGGCAAACAGTATCGTCGCGCTTGATGCAGTGAACGACCCCGGAAATCTCGGCTCGATTATCCGCAGTTGCGATTGGTTCGGTGTTGATGCATTACTTCTCGGCGAAGGTTGTGTAGAACTGTATAATGAAAAAGTCGTTCGCTCGACGGCAGGCTCGATTTTTCATATACCTGCTATCGAAGAAGTTGAACTCCCGGTTGCATTGAGCAAGGCAAGAAAGAGTGGATAT
>DATCJD010000021.1:0-2523 GCA_036507435.1 Bacteroidota bacterium | reverse complement strand
GCGAGGTTGCCGTTTTTATCCAGCGCGACGCACCCCACCGTTCCGAATTTATGTTCGTCAATGTCGTCGCCTCCCGGCTCGCCCGGTTTCTTTGTTGAGCTTTCGGGTTCGGACGGCTGTTGCTGTTGCTCCCGCGCTTTCGCTTGCTGTAGTTGATTCCATCGTTGCTCGGTGCGGAAGTAACTCGGGTCCACAAACTCCATCCCGTTCTGTTTTGCGAACGTCTCTGCGCCTTCGCCGACCATCATCACGTGCGGGGATTTTTCCATTACCCACCGCGCGAGCGTAATCGGGCTTTTGATGCGCTTGAGTCCCGCCACCGCGCCGGCTTTGAGCGTCGCGCCGTCCATGACGGCGGCGTCGAGTTCGTTCGTGCCTTCGCTGGTGAACACTGCGCCCTTGCCAGCGTTAAAAAGCGGCGAGTCTTCCATCACGTGAATTGTCGCCTCGACCGCGTCGAGACTGCTCCCGCCATCCTTTAACACCGCGTAGCCTGCTTTCAGAGCTTCCTCTAATTTCTCGCGATACGCCTTCTCACGTTCCGGCGGCATGTTCTCGCGGCGAATCGTCCCCGCCCCGCCGTGAATCACTATGGCGATGGGTTTTGCGTCTTGCGCGGTGAGTGCGGAAACCGCACACAGTAAGAGAACTACTACAAACAATTGTGTCCTGGTCATCATATCCCCTTTATTAAAAATGATTGATTCCTTGAGATCGAAGACCTCCCCCTTAATCCCCTTCAAGAGGGGGACAATGAAAAGGCAAACTTACTTTAGTTTCTCCACGCCCCACCGTTTCATCACGTTGAGCATCTTGTAATCGGTCAAATCATATTGAATCGGCGTTACGGAGACGTATTTGTTCTTTACCGCCCATTGGTCGATATCGCGTCCACGGTCGGTTTCCTCTAACGAGCCGGTGAGCCAGTAGTATTCCTTGTTGCCGGGGTCGCGGCGCGCTTCGAAGTGGTCGTACCACACCGACTTCCCCTGCCGCGTAATCACCACGCCGCGAATGTCTTTCTCCCTCACGGGCGGGATGTTGACGTTCACCAGCGTTCCTTTCGGCAATCCTTCTTTCGCCGTCATGTTCGTGAAACGGCGGGCGAATTTCGCCGCATAACGAAAATCCGCGGGACCGAACGTCGTGAGCGAATACGCAACGGACGGAATGCCGAGGATTGTCCCTTCGAGCGCGGCGGAAACCGTACCGGAGTATATGATGCTGATGGCGGTATTCGAGCCGTGGTTGATGCCGGAGACGAGAATATCGGGCATTTTTTTCAATAACGCGCGTACGGCGAACTTGACCGCGTCGGCGGGCGTACCCTCTACCGCATAGCCGAAGAGCTTGCCGTTCTTGTAGAATTTCTTTACGCGCAGAGGATAGTTCATCGTAATGGCGTGACCGACCGCGCTTTGCTGTTTATCGGGCGCGACAACCGTGACCGCCCCGATTTTTCTTAATTCCTGCACGAGCGCATAAATTCCCGGCGCATCGATACCGTCGTCGTTGGAAACAAGGATGTTGAGCTTTTTCTTGGGCATAGTTAAGAGAAGGTTGCGACACCCTCGGCGAGACACCTTCGGGTTAGTGAACTTTAATAATAGAGAAAAATTCGTGCGTAAACAAGAAAGCCTCGAAGAGTGTTCGAGGCTAGCGCCGCTTGAGCTACAACCGCAGGAAACTAAGATATTCCCAGATAGAGGTCGAAGAAATCGTACACGAAAGAATAATCGTTTGAAGAATTTTGCAACACGGCGATACCGATGTTTTTTTCAGGGAGAAAGGCAATGTGGGATGAATATCCTTGAACACCGCCGCTATGAAACACCAGCCGGTTGCCCTCATAGTCGAGGATACGCCAGCCCAATCCATACTGTGCCGACCGGTAACGCTTGCTCTTGTTAAACCGGTATGCTTCATCAGGAGTGCGGACTTGCGGCGCGCTGACAGTTGCAACGACATCGGGCGGGACAACGTTAGGCATGCCTCCCATCATGGCGCGCAGCCACTGCGCCATATCAAAAATGCTCGCGTTCACACCCGCCGCCGGCTCTACATTATAGTATCTGTCTTTGACTGTCGTTGAAAGCCACCGCCTGTTTCTTCGTACGTGCGGGTAGGCGAAATTCCCTGTCTCCGTCAATCCTTCTTTGCCAACAGACGCCGTATGCATTCCCAACGGCTCTAAAATTCGCTCCCTCACCAAGTCTTCGTATTTCCGACCTGTCGCCGATTCAATAACTGGGCCAATCAAGCTGAAGGCTACATTCTGGTAAGAATAGCACTCGCCCACGCGGCAAACGGAGGGGGCCTCCTTCAGCCGTTTCATGAGCACGTCGAATGATGTGTTCGCTTCGACTAAATTGTCGAATGCGTTCGGCACCAATCCGGTCGTGTGATTTAACAGATTCCGGATGGTCAGGCGCTGTGTGGCGGCACGGTCTTTGAGAGAAAATGTCGGCAGATACGTGACCACCTTATCGTCCCAGCTCAGGACGCTGTCTTTCACAAGTAACG
>DATCJD010000020.1:0-3662 GCA_036507435.1 Bacteroidota bacterium | reverse complement strand
TGATTCATCACAGAATACATGTTCCCCTGGGCGAGCGTTCCTACCCGATTTACATCGGGGCGGGGATGGGTTCCGCGTTTGCGCCCGCCTGCCGCGCACACGGCATTGCGGACGACGTAGTCGTCATCACTGACCGTCTCGTGGGAAAACACTACCTACGCGCGCTGGAAAAGAATCTCGTACGCTACAGGTTTCGTGTGACGTCGATAGTCCTCCCTCCAGGTGAACAACAAAAAAGCCTTCAGCACGCTAATGATATTATTACTGCGATGCTCAAGAAGGGCGTTGGAAGACAGTCGGCTCTCATCGCGTTGGGCGGCGGGGTGGTCGGCGACCTTGCGGGCTTTGTTGCCGCAATCTACCAACGCGGGGTACAGTTTATTCAAGTGCCGACGACGTTGTTGGCGCAGGTGGATAGTTCTGTGGGCGGCAAGGTTGCCGTGAACCATCCCCTCGGGAAAAATATGATCGGGGCATTCTACCAGCCGGTATTTGTTTGGGCAGACGCGAACTATCTGAAAACCCTGCCAACACGTGAAATTTCGTGCGGGTTAGGGGAAATTATCAAGTATGGAGTCATTTCGGATAAAAAATTGTTCAAGTATCTGGAGGCGCATCTCGGAAAGCTCCTGCGTCTCGATGCGGAAACAGTGATGCATGTCCAGGCGAGATGCTGTAAGATAAAATCCGATATAGTGCGGCAGGATGAACGCGAGAGCAAGCTCCGGATGAAGTTGAATTTCGGACACACTGTAGGCCATGCGCTTGAAGCGGCTGGCAAGTATAACGTGCTCAAACATGGCGAAGCGGTGCTGTTAGGCATGTTGGCGGAGAGTGTTATCGCGCATAACATGGGGTTACTCGGAGCGGACTCGTTGCGCCGGATTGAAGCGCTGATACATCGTGTCCCGATGAAGCCTGCGGTCGGCACGCTGGATGTTTCAGCGGTCATCAACGCGATGAGCCATGATAAAAAAACAATAAAGGGGAAGAAGCGGTTCGTGCTTCCTACGTCTATCGGTTCGGTGCGCGTGGTGGATACCGTCGAGCGTTCTCTTCTAAGGACTTCTGTGAAACGGATTCTCGGACATTGAAGAATACAGACAAGATGAAACGGCGGCAGATGGTTGCGGTGTGTGCCGGCATGATTGCCTTACTCATGTTTGCATCGTGCGAGCGCGATTACGGGCCGGACATCGGCGATTACAATAGTATCGGAACCATTGTTTATTCCCAGCACGTCCAGCCGATATTCACTCAAAAGTGCGCTACGAGCGGCTGTCACAACGCGGAGACTGCGGCGGAAGACCTCGTGATGGATTCATGGTCATCGCTGATACAAGGTTCGCACCACGGGGCGATGGTGATTCCCTTCCGCCCGGAAAAAAGTCATTTGATTTTTCATGTGAATAGAAACACAGCGGTCGCGCCGGTCGCAGACCCGCAGATGCCGCCCGATAAACCGCTCTCGGAAGACGAGGTGAATTTCCTGATGCGTTGGATACGCGAAGGCGCCAAGAACGATTTTGAGCAGGTTCCGTTTGAGGAACCCCGGCACGGCAGGGTGCTTGTCACCAACCAGGCGGACGACGAAATAGCCGTGATCGATGTTTCTTCCAATTTGCTGATGCGCATGGTTTCCGTCGGCTCGTTGGATAACAGGGTGACTCCCCCGGAGGCTCCGCATAATATCGTTGTCGACCCTCTTCGGCAGGTGTACTATGTCAATATGATTGTCGCGAATGAAATTTGGAAATTCGATACGCGGGAGAACGAGTTCTTGGGAAAGCTAAGCCTCGGCGCGCAGCGCTCTCCCGCGCAAATCGCGCTCAGCATAGATGGAACGAAGGGCTACGTCACGAATTTTGATTTGACGAAAACGCACCGGGCAGTTCAGATATTCGATACACAAACGATGCAAGTGACCGACGAGATCTCAGACCAGCGTATGCAGGCGCCGCACGGCATTACTCGGACGCCGGAAAGTAGTTCATTCTGGGTCGCGTGCCAACAGTCAGATAACATAGCCATTCTCACTGTCGGCGTTGACGTTGACGATGAAATTGAGATTGTGAAAGTAGATTCTACGGTGCCCGACCTTGCCACGTCTGATTACACGCCGAAATTCGGCCCGTACCAGTTGATGTTTACATCGGACGGCAGGTATGCGTACCTTACATGCCGATTCTCGAATGAAGTCAGGGTATTTGATACGGAAACGAAGGAACTTGTGAAGATTATTCCGGTGGGCGTCAACCCGCTGATTCTGGATATTACGCCGGACGACCGTTTGGTGTACGTGGCGAACCGGGGCACCGGAGCGAGTCCTTCCCAATCGGTTTCCGTTATTAACACGTTTACGCAGACGGAAATAATGAAAATTCAAAATGTTGGCGTAGAGCCGCATGGCGTTGTAGTTTCCCAGACTGGCGAGTATGTCTATGTATCGTGCGAGAATGTCAACTCACCGGACGAGCCGCACCATCCGGTGGCGGGGTTGAATACGCCCGGTATCGTCGCCGTCATTGATGCCGCAACGAATACCGTGATAAAACGTATCGAAGTAGGGGCGTTTGCCGCCGGCATAGCCTTTTTACCGGTTCCTTAATGGAGTATTGAAATGACAGAGAAGAAAGTTAGAACCCGCGTGGTGATACTTTTTACAACGTTTCTTGCCGTTGTCGGCGCCGCGTTTTCACAGACTGGCAACGGTTTCAATATGGAATTTCTCGGAAACAAAAACGACTACGCGCAGGTTGGGTTGTACTCGGCGTGCTGGGGATATACGGCTCCGAACGGGAGAGAGTACGCACTCATCGGAGCATACCACGGCACAGCCATAATCGACATCACAGACGCTCCTATTCTCACAGAAGTGGCGTTTATCCCGGGACCGGATAATTTCTGGCGGGAGATGAAAACCTACGGCGAGTACGCGTACATTGTTACGGAGAGCGATGGGTTCGGCGTACAGATTGTCGATTTGAGAAACCTTCCCGCTTCAGCCTCAGCCGTGAAGACGTACGCTTGGCAGGATACCGTGAACGGCACGCCGCGGACTATTTGGCGGGCACACACGGTCAGTGTTGAGAATAACTATCTGTACCTCAACGGCGGAAATTTCAGCGGCATTAGGATTTTGGATTTAACCGACCCGGAAAATCCTGTAAAGGCTGGAGTCTATGTCGGTCCGTATATCCACGATTCTTATATCCGCAACGATACGATTTATGCCTCGGCAATCAATAACGGCGGCGGCTTGGATATTATCGACGCGAGGGACAAAGCAAATCCGCAACGCATCAAGCTCATTCAATATGTCGGTTCGGGTACGCATAACGCGTGGACAACGGAAGACGGCAAGTACGTACTCACAACGGACGAAATTGGGACGACGGACAAGTCTCTGAAAATTTGGGATATTCGAGACCTGCAAAATCCCGTCATGATTTCAGAAGTGCTGAGTCCGACAGCTATAGCCCATAATGTTTTCGTCAAGGGAAATTTAGCATATGTCGCGTGGTACAATGATGGGATTAGAGTGATTGATATTTCCGACCCGGCAAATCCCCAGATTGTCGGTCTCTATGACACATATCTTCCCGCCCAATCGGGTCTTTACGACGGTGCATGGGGAGCGTATCCATACTATCAGTCGGGAA
>DATCJD010000019.1:0-4979 GCA_036507435.1 Bacteroidota bacterium | reverse complement strand
CACAGACCAGAAATTCAACTTGCTCGTCGGGCGGGATATCCAGCGCGAATACAGCTTCGAGCCGCAGGTGATTCTCACCACGCCTATTTTAGTCGGCACGGACGGCGTTGAGAAGATGAGCAAATCGCTCGATAACTACATCGGCATCAACGAATCCGCAAAGGAAATCTACGGAAAAACATTGCGGATTCCGGATGAACAGATTTATTCGTACTTCGAGTTGACGACCGACGTCTCCAACAAGGAATTGGCGGACATCAAAAAAGATTTAACCGAGAAGACTTCCAACCCGAGGGATATCAAACGACGCCTGGCGCGCACGTTGGTGACGATGTACCACGACGAGAAAGCGGCGGCGCGGGCGGAAGAGGAATTCGACCGGATTTTCAAGGACAAGGCTTTGCCCGATGAAGTCGAGGAATACCGGTTAGATTCAAAGAGCGGTCCGAAATCCATTATTGATTTGCTCACGACGACTGAGCTTGCGGCGTCAAAAAGCGAAGCGCGGCGGCTTATTGACCAAGGCGGCGTCAGCATCGACAGCGAGCGTGTCCCGGACGCGAACGCCCCGCTTCCGGACAAGAACGAGTTTGTATTGAAAGTCGGGAAGAGAAAATTTTTGAAGGTTGTACGATAACATTATTCGTAGGGGCACGTTGCAACGTGCCCCTACAAACCATTCATTACTTAAACCGGAGATGAGCACGTGTTTGTCCCAGGCAAAATGTTTTTCACCAAAGGCGTAGGCCGCCACAAAGATTACCTTCAATCATTCGAGTTGGCATTGCGCGACGCGGGCATCGAAAAATGCAACATCGTGACCGTCTCGAGCATCTACCCGCCGGGCTGCAAGCGAATATCAAAAGAGGATGGGCTAAAGCTCCTCCAAGCCGGGGGGATTACTTTCTGTGTGATGGCGCGGAACGCCACGAACGAGCCGAACCGGCTCATCGCCTCGTCCATCGGCGTGGCACAGCCTGCGGATGCGGCGCAGTACGGATACTTATCGGAACATCACCCGTTCGGCGAAACGGACGAGCGCGCAGGCGAGTACGCGGAAGACCTTGCCGCCACGATGCTTGCCACCACGCTGGGCATTGAGTTCAGTTCTGATACTGCATGGGATGAGCGGGAAAAGATTTACAAGATGTCCGGGAAAATCGTGAAGACGTTTAACATCACGCAGTCGGCGGAGGGCGATAAGAACGGATTGTGGACGACCGTTCTCGCTTCCGCAGTGCTCTTCCCGCCTGATGATTTTAAGCTTGGCGGCGGAGATACGAACGCGGTAGCGAAGTAAAACCTAACCCATCCCTGTGTCCCCTTCCCTAACAATTAGGAAAGGGGATTAGGGGATGGGTTCCATAAACGACAACGGGCAAGCTGACGCTTGCCCGTTTGTCGTTTTAGAAATTACATACCGCCCATATACTTGGCGGGCCAGAGCCAACCGAATGTCCCAGCCGTAATGAGACCATAGATGAGTCCATCGATTGTTTCTTTGAATGCCGTCTTCCACGAGCGCTTGTACCAGATCGTCATGGGCCAGAGCGCAGCCGCATATCCCAGGAACGCCGTCGCACCCGCGAACCGGAATACTTCGAGGTATTCTGCCCCAGCCGGCAGCGCTCGCCCGGCAACGTAGCCGGCAAAAACGCTGATAGCCACAGAATAAATAAACCACCAGACGAGGCTTCCCGTCATCGATGCCGACCCCCTGCCGCTTTTCCACGCGGAGAACATTATCACCGGACCTTTATCCAGTTTATCCAGAAACGCTTCGGACTTCATGTCCGCCATACCCTCCGCGCGCGGCATCATGTAATCGCCCGGAGGAATGTTGAACGGACGAAGCGCGTCCATCACTTTATCTTCGTCGGGCACTTTGGCATAATCGTTCTTGTGCCATCCCGAGAACATGTGGATAATGGAACTCGCAATAAACACAAACACAGCGGAAAGCAATACCGGCATCCACAAATGATGCAGTCCTACCATATGAACCTCCTTAGTAGTGTGAGTGAACCGATTTTTTTCCCTCACTTCACGTGAATCAACATCTCTGGAATGACGAATACCGCCAGCCGCAATGCCAAACGATACGAAGCAACACGTTATTTTCGAAGCTTTGCATTCTCAAGAACAATTGCATCCGTGTGACCGAGGAAGGCATCCGCAAACCTTGCACTCATCTCGTCACGTTTCGCCTTGTCGGGAGTTCGTTTTTCTGCTATCTCAGTCGCTCTCTTCTGGGAAGCCTGAATAGCCGCCATATCCTTGTATTCCGAAATAATTATCAGGCTCCAGTCGGGACCCCATGCGTGCGTCATCACTCTCTGGCTCAAGACGAATTCATTTTGCGCTACTTGAGGCTTCAACTCTTTCTCGTAGAACTCAAGATATTCTGCGACCCGGTTGAAGTGCATTTTGAACGTCGATAATGTGAACACATGATTCTCCGGTTCTTGCGCGAACGCAGAGACTGCCGGAAGAACGAGGAACATGCTAAGAACAATCCTTACGATGCTTTTCATACATACCTCCTTATTTGTATTGTGGTGGGTGTTTGGCATTGCGGCTATGCACAAACAGACGGCGCTACTTTCGCGAGAACAAACATACTATCTTCACAACAAAAATGCAAGCGGTGCAGAACATCGGTAGCGGTCTTCTTTACTCTCGTTCTCACGGAGCCCGTCGGAACGAGGTTCCGAGCAGTCACGGTGTGGACTGTAACTGCCTAGACAACATTGTTTCTCACCCCTGCTGTTCACCGAGACAATAGCATAGCCCGTCCGGCGCGACAACGAAAAAGACTTTATACGATGTATCACCATACTTTTCGATTCTAAAATCCGCTTCCTTGTTAGGCAAGCCATGCGACTTCAATTCCGTAAAAGCGGCTTCAGCATTATCAACTTCAAAGAAACAACCGTCTTGAGTCGGGTCGCCGCCGTTTTCAGCAAGTCCAATTTGGATGCCGTCTCTGCTCAAGATTGCCGACTTATGCGGTGAGGCATTTCGCGATACAAGCTTAAAACCCATAACCGTTTCATAAAAAGGAATCGCGGCTTCCACATTTGCCACCGGTAAGTTCATGGCGTCTTCAAGATAAGGAGACACAGTTTTGAAGATGGATTTCATGGTAATCTTTTTTTGAATAAATGCAAACACGCTTCCGTCTTTAGCTCTGCCAAAGACGAGAATCCTCGTCCTGAACTAAGTTCAGGACGGGACTAAATCCCCTCTTGTTTGCGCGCTTGCTCACCCACAGAGGGGACTTTACGACCGACTATTGACAATGTATACTATTTGTAATATTTTCGCTATAAGAATCATCTCTTGTAAACGGCGTTCCCCAGTCGAAAATTTACCAAGCTCTACAAAGGAGCAGACGATGAAAACAAAACTTAACGCCGACGAACGACGGATTGAACAATCCGCCGGATCCTACCGCCCTGTCTCAAAGAAAGAACGCCGGGAGATTGAGGGGGTGCTGGACCGCATTCGAAAAACCAAAAACGTGAATATCCGAATTTCTGAGATGGTCTTGCACGAACTCAAAAAACGCTCGCTCGAAGAAGGGATTCCCTACCAGACGCTCATCTCCAGCGTGCTCCATAAGTTCGTCACCAACCGGCTTGTGGATGAAGCGGCGATCCGCAAATCGCTCCGGCTGTTGCAGAGGTGATGATGCGCGTTGCGACGGAGACAACCGGAACAAAAACATTTACATCAAGAGATCTTCTGGGCCGAACTCGTCGCTCTAGTACCTGCAACGAGAGGACTGTTACTCGTTAATTCTTGAAACAAGTATTCCAAGTTATACATTTTCTCCTTTGTAGTGGTATCTTCCTTGTATTTCTGTGAATGAACTACCGCAGTAGTAACTTTATTGTTATCTTTATACAAATCTTCTAGAAACAAATCTGCCGCTCTATGAAAATGCTCAGCGAACTGAATTGGATGAATAAACATAATCGATTTCCCATCATCAAAAGAATAACCTAAATGGTGGCTTTTCAAATCTTCACTGGTTTGCACTTTTATAGATCCTTCGACACATGCCGCGTGAAAAAGTCCGCTTCTCAAGAATGTGTATAGATAGTCAGCAACATTTCTCCCGGAATGAGATTTGTTATATCTTGCGTCAGCTTTTGACATCCACGTTGAAATGAACCATCTACTTCGATCCCCACTGTTTCGTTTTCCGTCTTTATCTTTAAACCCACAGGCAAGACCTCCAAGAAAATCAATGCCGGCAAAAGCGTGAAAAATGTATGGAAAACTTGCTGTTACGTTTTGCCGTTTCAACTCGGCGAAGTCATTGTTAAAATATGTGAGGACCTTTTCGACAAAATCCTTCAATCGCTCTTGGTCAGTCATGTTGGTTCTCCTATGAGTATTTTGGGGAGTATCGATGGAGATCGTCGGAACGAAAGAAATTTAACTTATGACTGCCGGCTTCCACTCGACAATCGGCTTCTGAGCGTTCCATCGAGCTTCTCCGCTCAATTCTGGTTTCCAGTTTGAATCGGACATCAACTCGAATGCTCCTTTTGGACAAATCATTACCCACAATTTTGGCATGAACAGGGAAAATATTTTCGCGTAATTTTTTAGCTGTTTCTTGCTCCATAAAACCACCACTTCTTCATTCTGCCCCACACCCCTTTCCTTGAAAGCTGACCATAGATGCAGAAAGTCAATCTTATGAGTGATATATCCTTTTGTCTGCCGTGATAGTTTTTTAGACTCCAACATAACTTCTGCGTAGGGTTCTGTATTGTTCGAAGAAATGACCTCTCCATTTTTAACTGAAGCAGATGGTATAAAATTACTCACTCTGCATGGTTCATCTTCAAGCATACTCCATTCTTTATCTTTCTTGATAATTTCCATTTTTTGTTCCCGTTCTGAGGATTACCGTCAGAACCATCGCAACTTGAAACTTTGAACTTGAAACTTGAGACTATTTA
>DATCJD010000018.1:0-5498 GCA_036507435.1 Bacteroidota bacterium | reverse complement strand
CATCATCAAAATAAGCCCGATGGCGATTGGAATGTTTGTTGTTCCGGACTTGAACGTATCCCAAAAGCCGCCGATAGCGGGAAAGAAGAAGCCGAGGAACACCCCAGCCGCCATGGTGAGAAAAATCCAGAGTGTGAGGTAGCGGTCTACGAATGTGAGTTGCTTAGAGATTTGCATTGTTTTTTTCCTATGCCCATCAACCATACTGATTCAACGATACAATAAGCGACGGTATCTGCATCGTTGTAACAACACGGCACCGTGTCACGCGCTTACCCTAATTGTGTCAGAATCACGCCGGTAATCGTCACCATACCGCCGATGATAAATTCGCCGGTAATCGTGTAGTCCAAAAAAACAAGCGCGAGTATTGTTGCGACAATCGGCTGGCCGTTGGCAAACACGGCAAGTTTAGACGCTTCTATCCGTCCAAGAGCGGAATACCAGAGCATGTAACCGAAAATCGACGTGCCCACGCCGAGGTAGAGAATACCCGACCAGTGCGCCGAAGTTAATTCAGCGAAAGGAAATTGTATCGAGGCGACAATCCCCACCGGCAGGAACATCACCATGCCGAGAATCATCGCCACCGAGGTGGTTTGCATCGCGCCGTACTTGAGGATCATGGGCTTGCCGTAAATGGTGAACAACGCCCAGGCAATGACGGCGAGAAGAATCATGAAATTGCCGTACGTGTACTCGGATGAAAAATCAATGCCCCGCTCGAACACGACGACGGCGACGCCGGCAAACGCAAGGAGAATGCCAAAGGTTTTCTTCGGCGTAATCCGCTCGTTCAGCATCATACGCGAGAGCAGTAACACAAACACCGGCGTCGTGGCATACAGCAGTGCGCCGTTGGCGGCTGTGGAAAAATTAACGCCGTACAGGTAAAAAAACTGATTGATGGGTATTCCGAAAAGCCCCAGTAACGCCAGCCTGCCCCAATCGCCCCGCTCGATGGCAATTCGCCTTCCCTTCAAGACAAGGAATAATCCCAACCCAGCGGTCGAGATAATCGACCGCACAAACGTCAGCGTGGCGGCATCAATATCCCGCACGACCGCTTTCGCGACAATGTGCGTGCCGCCGGCGATGAACATTTGAATCACAACAACGAGATAGACATTCATGGGAGAACAGTTTACAATCGGCGCGTCCTTCACAGACACCCGATGGACGGTGCTTGCTGAAATGTGCGCCGCAGTTACCGCCGAAATTTTTCGAGCGATGCCTGCAGGTCGAGCAGAATTTTTTTGATCTCCTTGATGTCTTTCGACGCCATGTGAATCTTCCAAAACCCGATAAGGATCACACTAATAACGCCTCCGTAAAACACCCCGATCAGCACGGTCGCAAACATACCTTGGTCGGACATGGTTCAGCACTCCTTCTTAAAAGTGCGATTGTTGGTGGCAACATGTCGCACAATATACGCGACGAAATCCAAAAATCAAAAAAAATCTTTGCATTCAACGCACCTTTCAGTATATTCGGTTTCACTTCTTTAGTCAGAGTAGCAGTCAATTCATGACCGTTCCATTAATCCCGAGAACTACCATGAGAACCTTCGCCATCCTTGCCGTGCTTTGCATTATTGGCTTCACGGCGGTCAGCCAGACGACTCCGTTTATAGACCCGGCGTTCGAACGTGCGCTCATCAACGAGCTTTCGGGCGACCACGCGTTCGATAATCTGCGCTGGCTTGCCCTGTGGCACCGCACCAGCGCCTCGCGAGACTACCACGACGCGGCGCTCTTTATCGAAAAACGAGCTAAAGAATACGGACTTGAGGACGTAAAAATCGTCCGGCACAAAGCCACAAACCCCGGCTGGTCGGCAACAATGGGCGAGCTCTGGGTCGTAGAGCCGACTGAAACAAAACTCGGCACGTATGCAGACTACGCAGTCGCCCTTGCAACCAACTCCCGCACCACGCATGTCAATGCCGAGCTAGTGGATGTCGGCGTCGGAACCACTGACCAAGACTATGAGGGGAAAAATGTCTCCGGGAAAATCGTCCTCGCGAGCGGCAGTGTGGGAACTGTTATGAACCAAGCCGTGTGGAAACGCGGCGCTCTTGGCGTCGTATCCCATACATATCAGACGTTCCCGCGCATCAGCAATATGGTGGACCGCCCGGATCAGGTGGCATGGGGAAATCTCCCGTACAAAAGCGCGGACGGCAAGGAAAGCACATTCGGCTTTATGGTCAGTCCGCGTAAAGGAAAAATGTTACAGGACATGCTGAAGAACGGGCCTGTGACGGTGAAAGTCGATATCGAAGCGAGTTTCAACGATTCCAGTTGGGAGGAATATGTCGAAGGCTGGATTCGCGGGTCGGGTATTTCCGACCAGCAGATTTTCCTCACCGCACATTTACAGGAAGAGAAACCTTCGTATAACGACGACGCATCCGGATGCGTGAGCATTCTTGAGATCGCCCGCACGCTCAACCGCTTTATTATAGAAGGACGCATTCCCCGGCCGAAACGCGACATCCGGTTTTTCTGGGCGGATGAAATCAGTTCCGAATACCAGTACTTTCGAGACCATCCCGAAGACCGCAAGAAAGTTCTGGTCAATATCAATCAGGACATGGTAGGCGCGAAGCAATCGCTCGGAAGCAGGGTTCAGCACGTCACGCGCACGCCGCATTCGATCCCAAGCTACTTGAGCGACGTGGTCGCCAATATCGCCACGTATGTCATGCTCGGCAATACTCATTTTATCACCACTGCCGGCGCGGGACAAACTCAGCCGTACTCCAAACCGATTCTTTCGCATCTCGGCACGCGGGAACGCTACGCCATGCTCGTTGTGCCGTACTTCAACAGCACCGACCATTTGGTGTTTAACGAGGGAGCCATCGGCATCCCCGGCGTTACGCTGACAAACATGCCGGATGATTTTATCCACTCGACGGACGACGATGCATTCCAGATCGACCAAACGCAAATCAAGCGTAATGCCTTCGTTGTCGCCTCCTCAGCATGGTATCTCGCAAATGCGGATGAAAAAAACGTGCCCGCTATTGCGTACGAAGTGTACCACACAGCCATAAAGCGCATTAACGAAGATGCACTCACCGCGACGAATTACATTCAGAAACGCAAAGCGGGCGACGATGAAGCCGCATACAAAGAGGCGCGCAATGTGGTCGAGCAAGCGTATATTCGAGAAAGCCGCGCGATCGAAAGCGCCCGTGTATTCGCAACGAAGGGCGGCGCAGGCGGCAAGCAAATTGACAATCTCAAGAAAATGCTCATGAGCCAGCAGGAAGCTTCGCTCTCTGCGCTCGATGAGTATTTCAAGTCGGTCGCCGGAAAATCCGCGCCGAGAATAACCATGTCGGAGAAAGAGCGACAGTTGAGCAAAAAAATCCCGAAGAATATCGAGAGCGTAGACGACTACTTTGAGAAACGGGGAGCCGTCGGCAACATTTCAGGCTTGCACAATGAAATGCGGTACGAGGCATTGAACTTCGTGAACGGCAAGAACAGCTATCTCGATATTTTCAAAGCCGTGCAGGCGGAGGCGATTTCGGCTGGAGAGTTTTACTACGGCAAGGTTTCGATGGACGCCATCGAGCAGTTGCTGGATAAAGCAGTGCAATCTGGGTGTGTAACGTTGAAATAGTTGTACGAGACCTCTGAAAAAAAAAATAAGATGTCATTCCGAGGAGCGGCGCGACGAGGAATCTCGTTCTTTCGTTCAAATTTAAGGGTGAGATCCCTCGTTCGCCGCGACGAACTCGGGATGACATTATTCTGTGAATTTTTCAGAAGTCTCTGTACCATTTTATAGCACCAGATTTCAATACATAGCACCAGATTTTAATATGTAGCACCACATTTCAATGTGGTGCTATTAATTGTGAACCCCCTGCACCTCAACAATAGCGCAGGGGGTTTCATATTTTTTCTCGCGGAAAAATTTTCGTAAGTTCCATGAATGCGCACTCCTTCCGAGCCTGCTCCGACGCACTCCGTCGAGCCGTGGCGTAAGAACCTCTATATTATCTGGGCGTCACAATTTATCGCCATGATGGGCATGAGCTTGGTCGTGCCCTTCCTCCCGTTCTATATTCGCGACCTCGGTGTGCACTCCACAGAAGAAATCGCACGGTGGAGCGGCTTGGTCTTTGCCGGACCGTTCTTCATCTCGTTCTTCTCGACTCCCATCTGGGGCTACCTTGGCGACCGGTACGGCAGAAAGATGATGACCGTCCGCGCAATTTTCGGTTTGGGTTTATCACAAGTCTTTATCGGGTTTGCCACCTCGGTGGAGATGCTCTTCTTCTTTCGTATGGTGCAGGGCGGGATTAGCGGATTTCTCGCCGCCTCGCTCGCGTTAGTCACTGCCAATACGCCGCGGGAAAAATCCGGGTACGCGGTCGGCATCCTGCAGACGGCAAACTCCAGCGGCAATGTGTTCGGCCCGCTCGTAGGCGGCTCGCTAGCAGATGCGTTCGGCTTCCGCCCGATTTTCTTTATCGTCGCAGGACTGTGCACAATAGCCGGGTTCGTTATCATCCGCTTCGTCCGTGAGGACGTCCAGCCGAAACCCGAACACCCGGAGCCACATTCAATTCTTGGAAATTACCGCTACGCGCTCGGCTCCAAGCCGATCCGCATCGCGCTCCTCGTGATGCTGTGTTCGCAATCCGCCGTGTTCATGATACAACCGATTTTCGCGCTGTATGTAGAGCAATTGCTTTCCAATACCGCGTACGTTGCCACACTGGCGGGCGGAATTTTTTCCGTCGCCGGAGTCTTCACCGTGCTTGCCGCCCCGTGGTGGGGCAAGCGCAACGACGCAAAAAGCTATAAGAAGAACCTTACCATCGCGCTGACGGGCGCGGCGCTTGCCTATACCGCCCAGGGACTTGTCACAAACATCTACCAATTAATTTTCTTCCGTTCGATATTAGGATTTTGCCTCGGCGGCATGCTTCCGACGCTCTATTCGTATATCAGCAAAAATACCTCGCTTGAACGGCGCGGGGGAATTATGGGAATCGCTTCAAGCGGGAACATTCTGGCTAACGTCTTGGGCGCGCCCTCAGGAGGGTACATCGCTTCGCACCTCGGCGTGCGCGAACTGTTCTTTGTGACGGGCGGGCTGTTGCTGACAGCCGTCATCTTTGTCCGAAACTCCTTTGTCGATATGCGTGGGTCAAAGACCACCGCCAAGAAAGAAGAAGCTACAGCCGTAACATCCAACGTAGGGGAAAGCATAACAGAATGAGCGACCTGCATTCTCTTATCATCCTTATTGTAACGTTCTTGACGAGCACGCTCACGCTGTTGACGGGCTTCGGCGTTGGGACTGTCCTTACCCCGGCGTTTGCATTTTTCTATGATGCAAAGACGGCGGTATTTCTCGTCTCTATCGTACACCTTGCCAACAATCTGCTCAAGCTCGGACTCTTCCGCGCACACATCAACAAGGAAATTTTCATCAAGTTCGGGGCCGTGAGCCTGATTGGCGCGGCG
>DATCJD010000017.1:0-2696 GCA_036507435.1 Bacteroidota bacterium | reverse complement strand
CGGCGGCGCTGTCCTCATTGAATACGAACAGCGCGGCATGAAGAAAACCGCGCGCGTCGTGTTGGAAGAAAATCGGCTCATCGAAATCGTGCCTTTCGAGAACGCCGGTCTTGCCGTTACCGATGCGATACAGAAATTCCGGCAGGAATGGCTCGGCAGTAAAGCGAATGCGAAAGAACTAACGAAAACCTGTGCGAAATGCAGCCGCACCTTCTCCTTCACAACAGAGAAATGCACGGTTGATGGAGAAGAATTGAGCGCGATACCGGAATAATCTACACAAGGTAGGAGGGGCACAACATGTTGTGCCCCTCCTAGATCAAAAGAATGACTCACCCATTTCGTACCCTTCGTGGATACTCACTCATCAACAGGTAATCATATATGGAATGGCTCTCCGACCCGCAAGCGTGGGTTGCGCTGGCAACGTTGACCGCGCTCGAAATCGTCCTCGGCATCGACAATATTATTTTTATTTCCATCCTGACCGGGAAACTGCCCGCGCACCAGCAAGGGCGCGCGCGCGTCATCGGGCTTGCCGTGGCGATGGTCTCGCGCATCTTACTGCTCTTTTCGCTGACGTGGATCATGCGCTTAACGGAGCCGCTCTTTACCGTCCTCGCACAAGAAATTTCCGGGAGGGATATTATTTTACTTGTCGGTGGATTGTTTCTGCTGGCGAAGGCTACGCACGAAATCCACGACAAGCTTGAAGGCGAGCACGGCGGCGCATCAACGCGAGTAGCTCCCTCGTACGCGAGTATCCTTATTCAAATTCTCTTGCTCGATATGGTGTTTTCGCTTGATTCCGTTATCACGGCTGTCGGGATGGCAAACCAAATTGAGGTCATGATTGCCGCCGTCATGATCGCGGTCGGCGCGATGATGGTGTTCGCAAGGTCGGTGAGCGATTTCGTCCATCGACACCCGACGGTGAAAATCCTTGCGCTGAGTTTCCTGCTCCTCATCGGCGTAACGCTCATTGCCGAAGGGTTTGACCAGCATATTTCGAAGGGTTACATTTACTTCGCGATGGCTTTTTCCGTTTTTGTCGAGATGCTTAATATTAGGATTCGTTCCCGATATGTAGAGCCGGTTCAGCTCCGGGAAGCTTATACAGACGAAAAAACGAAGTAGATAATACTTTTTTTTACGAAAAAACTTTCGCTTGAGGTTGCATAAGGTATCGAGAGTTCTTACCTTGTAACTCACGCCTTTTTCACGAAAAGCCGTCGGCCGCTCATGGGAGCGGCGGCGTATCAGGGAGATAGTATGACGATAGCAAATACGATAGAAGTGAATTCGCCGCAACTCGAGGTCATCAACAGCATGGAAGGCTTTGTCCGCGAGAACGTCGGCTCATTGCTTAAGCCGGTGGAAGAAAGCTGGCAGCCCACGGATTTCCTACCCGACCTCACCAAAGAGAATTGGCAGGAACAAGTGAGCGAATTCCGAAAAAGCGCGGAAGAATTACCGGACGACATCCTTGTTGTGCTAGTCGGCGATATGATCACTGAAGAAGCGCTCCCGAGTTACCAGACCTGGCTCAACAGACTGCAGGGCGTTACCGATTCTACCGGAAGCAGTGACAGCGGCTGGGCACAGTGGAGCCGCGGGTGGACTGCAGAAGAAAACCGGCACGGCGACTTGCTGAATAAGTATCTCTATCTTACGGGCCGCGTGGATATGCGCGCCATCGAAGTCTCAATACACCATCTCATCAGCAACGGCTTCGACCCGCAGACGGAGAACGACCCGTATCTCGGATTTATTTACACGTCGTTTCAGGAGCGCGCAACAAAAATCTCACACCGCAATGTGGGCGTGCTGGCGAAAAAAGCCGGCGAAGACCGCCTGCATAAAATCTGCGGCTTGATCGCAGGCGACCAAGCGCGACACGAGAAGGCGTATAAATTGTTCATGACGAAAGTGTTCGAACTCGACCCCGCGCGCGCCGTGCTCGCGTTCGCGCAAATGATGCGCAAGAAAATCACCATGCCCGCCGTGCTGATGTACGACGGCCAGGACCGCGATTTATTTTCGAAATTTTCCATCGTTGCCCAAAAAGTCGGCGTGTACACCGCACACGACTACGCCGAGATTATTGAGAACCTGGTCAAAGATTGGAAAGTCGCCGGCATCAACGGCTTATCGGACGCCGCGGCGAAGGCGCAAGAGTATGTCTGTACACTCTCCTCTCGCTACCAGAAGCTCGCCGACCGAATGAAATTCTCCGGCACGTTCAAGTTCAGCTGGATATTTGACCGCGACATCGCGCTCGATATTCTTCCCCCGCAACCGGAAGCGTAAAAAGCGTGTCATTCCCGAAGGCTTGTATCGGGAATCTATTATTAGATGCCCGCTTGAAACATGCGGGCATGACGCGGCTTCTGTATAGATATGTACATATATCCAATGCTTCGTCCCCGCCTTGTATTCCGTACGCTTTCTGAGTAAATTCTTTCAGAACCCTTTCGCTTTTATCATTTTTCCATGACAGACATTTCAGCCGCCAAAGCACGGCTTGAGCAAACATTGCGATCAATTACCGCGAAGCACCGCCGCGGCGTCGCAGGCACCGCAACAGCATCTGCGTTGTCGGCCCGCCTCGATACGCTGGTCAAAACTGTATACGCTCAATCCGCCAACCCGTATAAGAAACAACTTGCCGTCTTTGCGCTCGGCGGCTATGGGCG
>DATCJD010000016.1:0-4896 GCA_036507435.1 Bacteroidota bacterium | reverse complement strand
TGAGAAAGAAATACCTCCCCGGTCGCATTGACCCGCTCCATTAATGTTTCATTCCATTCATCAATTTCAGCATTAGTTAATTGTTCTGAGTTCGGGCGGTAACGAAAACAGACAACACTGAACGGCGCGGGCGCCATGATTTCAAAATCTGTGCTTTCTTCGACCCATTGCTTAAAATCTTGAGCAATCTTGATGTGATACCTCAGCCTTTCTCTGATTCCGTCTACCCCGAATGTTCGCATGACGAACCACAGTTTGAGCGCGCGGAATCTTCTTCCGAGCGTGATCCCGTAATCCATAGGATTTCGAACTTGGTCGTCGTCGGTTTTCAAATATTCCGGTACGAGACTAAAAGCACGACGCAGGATATCCGGCTTGCGGCAATACAAGACACTGCAGTCAACGGGCACGAAGAGCCATTTATGGGGATTCAACACAACAGAATCAGCCGACTGGCATCCGTCCAACATCCACTGCATTTCCGGTAACACGGCGGCGCTACCGGCGTATGCGGCATCGACATGAAGCCAGATGTGATGCTTGCGGCAAATGGCGGCAATCGCTTTTACTGGGTCAACGCTTGTTGATGATGTTGTGCCGACCGTAGCAACAACTGCCATCGGTTTTATTCCTTGTTTGATATCCTCGGCAATGGCTGAATCCAATTCGCCCGGAAGAAGTCGAAATTCTTCATCGCACGCTATTTTCGTTACACCTGATTGCCCGATTCCGAGCACGATCGCCGCTTTATCTATGGACGAGTGAGCATGTTCTGAGACATAAATTCGAAGTTTCGGCAGGTCGGCTCTTCCCGCCATGCCGTCTTCGCGAATACGCACATTGAGCGACTCACGCGCCGCTGTGAGCGCCACGAGGCTTGAAAGCGACGCCCCTTCATGAATCAACCCATAAAATTCTTGGGGAAGCCCTAAGAGTTGTCGAAGCCAATCCAACACAACGTCTTCTAATTCGACGGAGGAAGGACCCGTCCTCCATAGCATCGAGTTCGTATTCAGTGCCGCGCTTACGAACTCAGCCAAAATTCCGGGTTTGCTCGCCGTGTTACTAAAGTACGCCATGAACCCAGGGTGGTTCCAATGTGTAAGTCCGGGAAGTATAACATCATCGAGGTCACGAAGGATTGCTTCAATTGATTCAGGCTTTGCCGGGGCAGATTTGGGGAGTTTTTTTTTGATGTCACCCGGGGAAACATCAGCAAGTACGCGATGGTGTTCCGGATGATCTAGATAACGAATAATCCATTCGGTAAACGTCGAAGACTGCTTACGAAATTCTTCAGACGAGATATCGGTTGTACTGTCCGCCGAGCGTCGAGGAGTTTCAACGTTACTGCTTGTTCCTTCGTTTGGCATGTGCTATTGATGAAGAATAGTCTGCAGAGTGGGAATCGTCACGTTTGCTCCGGAGAGCACAACGACTACCGTACGGTCCTTCAGCTTGTCTTTCATGCTCATCGCACCCGCAAGGGATGCGGCGCCTGCGCCCTCGGCAAGCGTGTGAGCATGTTCGAGATAGAGCTTCATCGCATGTCTAATGTCGCTATCGGGCACGAGGATAAAATCGTCAAGATTTTTTTTCATGATCTCGACTGTCATCTCAAACCCTACACGCGTAGCCAACCCTTCGGCAAATGTTTCCATCCTGTCATGCGAAAGCGGTTTACCCGCTTTCCATGAATGATATGCCGCAGGCGCTTGCTCGGATTGTACCCCGATGACTTTCACATTCGGGTTTATCGCTTTCGCGGCTATGGAAATCCCCGAAGCCCCGCTCCCGCCGCCAACTGCGACAAAGATATATTCCGCATGTGGGCAATCCTCAAGAATCTCCAGCCCAATGGTGCCTACCCCGGCTATGAGATAGGGTTCATTCGCGGAATGTACGTAGCGGAAACTCTTGGTTTTCGCAAGATGCTCGGCGTGCTCACGAGATTCGTCGAAATCTTTCCCATGGAAAACAATTGTTGCGCCAAGTCGCTCGATGGCTTTCACTTTATCCGGATTATTCATTTCGGGCACAACCACCGTCGCTGTGATGCCGAATTCTTTCGCCGCATACGCGACCGATTGACCATGATTACCGGTCGACGCCGTCACAACTCCTTTTTGCCTCTCTTCACTGCTCAAGCGCGATAACAAATTAATGCCGCCTCTCACTTTGAATGCACAAATCGGCTGATGGTTTTCATATTTAATAAAGAGATTGCAACCGAGGAGATCGGAAAGTCCAGATGAGTGATAGAGCGGAGTTCGGGAAAGGTATATACTGATAACGTTCTGCGCGTCGAAAATATCGGCTAGGGCAGGAATACGATTCATGCAATTACTTTATCCTGCTAGTATCATAAACATATTAAAATCACTCCACCGGCTTTCAAATTGCTCTTTGTTGGAGCGCACTCGCCAGTAATATCGTGAGCCCAGCAGTGGGCCGGTTTGGATAAACGTCGTATCAGCCTCAGCACTGAAGACAGGATCTCTAAACAACGTATCTTCGGCAACCTGGACTGAATAACTTGTTGCCGAGGGAATCCAAGACCAGCGCAAAATTACGGATGTGGAATTCCGAACAATACCTCCGTTTTTAGGTCGAATGAGGTGTGGCTCATAAAGAATATCTGCACGCTGAACTTCTGAAAAGAATTCCTCTTCTTCATAAAATCCTACCGGGCGGTCACAGCCGGTTACGAATGTCATCAGGATTACTACAGCCAAGCTGAATCTCGTTAGTATGCCCATCGACTCCTCGTAGGATTGACCTTTTTTATACTTTCTGCTACAATCTATTGAACCTCTTAGACAATATCCATAACAACATTGAACCAAAAAAAGTTTTTCTGTATATTGAAATGTCACTAAAAATGTATAACTATGAAAAAACTGCTAATAATAAGCTCTTTTTTGACTTTAGCTACTTTATCTCCTGCATTTGGACAAGAACTTATTTGCGAGGTTACCGTAAATTTCGAGCGGCTTTCTTCAGCACAGCAAGAACTACTCAGGAACTTTGAGTCTGACGTCGAGCGCTATATCAACGGCAACAAATGGACGACAGAAGATTTTGGCGAAGAGAAAATCCGTTGCGCCGTCAACATCGTTTTTCAAACCGGTACAGATGACGGGCGCTATAGCGCTCAGGTGTTCATCGGGAGTCAACGCCCGGTATACATTCAAAACGACCCTACCGATAAAGCAAGCCCCGTTATTCGAATCATCGACGAGAACTGGCAATTTGCCTATTTGCCGAATCAACGAATGTCGCAGGATGACTTCCAATTCGACCCGCTCACAGATTTTTTCGATTTCTACGCCAACCTCATTATCGGCTTAGATGTAGAAACGTACACTGAACTCTCCGGCTCACGGTATTTCCAAAAGGCATTAAATATTTGCTCGCAGGGAGGCTCCTCACCCTTTGCCACGGGATGGCTGCAAGTGACGGGTTCGTACTCCCGCTTCAACATCGTCGACGAAATCATGAATGCCAAATACCAGCCGTTCCGCTTTTCGTTTTATTCGTATCACTTCGACGGTATCGACCTGCTGTACACCGACAAACAAAAAGGGCTTGATAATTTATTACAGGCAATAGAAGCAATCGGAGAACTCAGAAAAAAACAAGACCCGCGCAGTATCCTTGTCAAAGCGTTCTTCGACGCAAAGTATCAGGAAATTGCAGAAGCATTCCTGCTGTATCCCGACCGGTCGGTGTTTCAGCGTATCGTGTCTGCCGACCCCAACCACCAAAGCACGTATCAGGAATACAGTACCCGCTAACGTTACTTCCCGATTTCTATTTTCACTATCGTATCACCAACCTGGATGTTATCAATCACATCCATGCCCTGTACAATTTTGGCAAAAATTGAATACCGCCCGTCAAGATGCGGCTGGGGTGAATGCACAACGAAAAACTGGCATCCTTCCGTATCTTTCCCCGCGCTCGCTATTCCCGCCATTCCCCGTTCATAATTAATGAGAGAAGACTCCGACCGAATCGCGAACCCGGGTCCTCCCCATCCGTCGCCTCGCGGGTCGCCGCCCTGGATGACAAAGTTCGGTACGACGCGGTGAAAATTTAACCCGTTATAAAAACCCTTGCGCGCTAGCTTCACAATGGTGAGGACGGTAAACGGCGCGTGCTCTTTCAATAACTGGATGGTAAACGGCCCTTTCGATGTCGTCACAACGGCTGTATGACTGGGAGAAAGAGATTCCAGCGTTTGCCAATCATAGTCCGAATAGGTCGCTTTTGTGGAAGCAGGAAGCTTGTCAGAATATTCCTGCCCGGTGATGCGCTTCAACGCGGCGGCGGCAAACACGCCGACAGTCCTATCCGGGTCCTGCAACGCTTGTTCTAACATGGGCACGTGTTGCCGGGTTCCAATTCTTCCTATCGCCTCCAGTACTGCCTGCATTGCTTCCGTATCATCCGGCGAGGATAGTTTTTCGTAAGCAGTAACCAATTCATTTCTCACCTTGTCTTCGAATTCCGTTCCGCTAAAGAATGTAAAGAAAGCCGTATCGCCCACGGTATTTGCGACAAGGGTCGTAATAGCCATATCCTTTCTGTTCAGCGCAGACTGGATTTTTTCATACAAAAGGGAATGTGCATTTTCTAACGAGGCATCCTGCATCATATATTCACGTACCGCAAATGGGCTTGCAGTGCGCCGGAAAAAATCCCAAGCCGCCATGACCACACGGACGGAATCGCCGTCAAGGTATTGTAGGAATAGTTTGAACGTTTCTAGAGAAGGACGATAGCTCAAAGCCTCGAGTACTTTGGACTTAAGACGCAACGAGCTTCTCGAATCTGTCAGCAACGATGTGTTCACCTTATCGGGAAAATGCCGCCCTAACGCAACGAGGGCTT
>DATCJD010000015.1:0-5633 GCA_036507435.1 Bacteroidota bacterium | reverse complement strand
CCAAGAATGACAAGACCCGCGCCAAACCCGGCGGCAAGATAGCCCCATTGCGTGGCGCCCCAACGGGCGACTTCAATTGCATTTGCTTCCATGTGTAGAACCCTCCTAAGTTAAAAAATGTAGAGTGAGTGTGAAAGTTTTTCGGTTAATTTATTCCGCCCTTGACAGGGCTTGTTCAAGATGTATTATTATTTACAAACATTTCGTCCCTTCGGGACTAACGTTCTCTCAAAAAAAGGTATTGTACGATGCTCCGTTAGGAGCATCATTTCAATAGATTACATCTCATGTGCGATAAAGCCCCGAAGGGGCGAAATAAGATATATCTAAAAACTAATGATGTTCCTCGGCGTGTTCTTCGGCATGCACGGCTTGAATACCCAGCCCCATGAACAACGTTGTCAGCATCACGAACACGTACGCCTGGAGGAAGGCGACAAAGAGTTCCAGCATGTTAATGCCGAGCACGAAGATCACCGGCACCGGGGCGATCGCCCACGAGCGGAACAGAAATATCAATCCTATGAGCGAGAGAATCACGATATGCCCGCCCGTCATGTTCGCGAAGAGACGAATGCAGAGCGCGAACGGCTTGGTGAACAAGCCGAGAATTTCAATCGGAATCATAATCGGCCACAGCACCGGATGCACGCCGCCCGTCAGGTGGGCGAGGTAATGTTTCAATCCCTGTGCTCGTATCGCCGCGAGTTGAATCATAATAAACGCGATAATCGCCAAGCCCGCAGTCACCGATACGTTGGAAGTCGCCGACGCACCGAACGGAACAAGCCCCGCTAAATTCATAATCAAGATAAAGAAAAACGTCGTGAGGATGTACGGCATGTAGCGCAAGCCGGCTTTGCCCATGTTCGGCAGGACGACCTCATCGCGCATGAAAACAATGAAAACTTCCATCATATTGCCGAACCCGCGCGGGATGAGATTCTTTTTATTCTGGCGTGCGGCGGTCAGCGCAAGCAGAATCAACACGAGCGCAGACAACAGTAAAAAGAAGACGTGCTTGGTGATATTAAAATCGAAGGTGATACCGGCAATCTCGACCGTGGGCAAGTGGAGCGGAACTTCGAAGTGTCCGCCCGGGAATTCGATTTCTTTCGCATCCTTCATGTGGTCGAGCAAGTGGGCGAAATCAAATTTCTCGCCGTGTCCTGCCGCCGCTTCTGCCGCGTGCGCCGTATCCACTGCGGCTTGCGCGGAGCGCTGGAGCGTGTCAACAGCCGTCGTATCGGTTTGCCAGAGCATTTACGATTGGTTCTTTAATGATACTTTCTTTTGGAGGAGGTAAATTTCAAGCGCTAAATTAATTGCATAGTACACTAACAGTGACAGCATCAACGAAAACGCATCATACTGATACACCGTCAAGAGCACCAACACCACGCCTGTCATGAGAAACAACCGGGCGACCATTCCGCCTAACACGATCTTCAGAAATGTCGTGTTGGTCTTCTTATACCCCAGTTCAACGGTGACATACCCGATAAGAATGTACAATAGACTCATCAAACCGCCAGCTTCGATGCTACGAAGCTCAGTGTCATCAACCACTCCCGAGACCGGGTAATAGATGAGTCCCGCAACGACGACAGCATACAAGCCCACCCACCGGAGGAACGTCCAATCCGCCTTCACGGTTGCCGGTCTTCCTTCGATGGCTGAGACGACTTCTGTGATTCTTCCTTCTTATTCAAATCGTTTACAGTTTTGAAAAACTTGATGAGGCCGCCCACGGTGCCGAGCATGATTCCTACGAGTGTAAATGCCGGCGAGGTGCCGTACTGTCCATCTACCCACGAGCCGATAACATAAAAAACAATTACCGCAACTGCCAACTGCACGCCCAGCGTCAAAAAGGGGGCGAATTCCTTATACAAAGTATTTACCGCCCGGATGCGCCGGCCGCCCTTCTGTTCATCCCGTGTTGGGGAACCGGTCATTCTGGTGATGTCGGGTTAGTGTTTCGTTTCGAACGACTGCGCTTTATCGGACATGGACACTTTGCCGTCGAATATCGCGCCCTCATCGATAATGAGCCGTGCGGCGCGTAGGTCGCCTTTGACGACTGCCTTTCCCTCCAATACCGCTTTCTCGACGATGTTCACCGAGCCGCGAATTTTTCCTCCGATGGTGATATTCTTAGCAGAGATATTACCTTCGATCTCGCCGGACGTTCCGACCGCCAACGCTTCGCTCGCGCTGATCTCGCCGATAACCTTTCCGTCCACGCGCACACTGCCCTGTGTACGGATTTTGCCTTCGACCGTCGTACCGGCGGCAATCATGTTCAATTCTTTCACAAGGTCGGTTTTGCTCACTGCGTCTCCTCGATTCTTAGAAATCCGATTTTTCGCCTCGCACACGCGGTACTAAAATCGGACTTCTTTCGATTGATTATAAATTCAGGTTAATGATATACAGCACCGGGTCGACGGGCGCGCCGTCTTTCCAAATTTCAAAATGCACGTGTGTGCTGGTGCTCGTTGTTCCAGTGTTCCCCATCAGCGCGATCGGTTCCGCCCGCTTCGCAAAACTCCCGGAGGATTTCAACAACGACTGGTTATGTTTGTAAAACGTCAAGAACCCGCCGGCATGAGAAAGAATCATCACATAACCGTACTCATTCGTCCAGCCGGAAAAAATAACATATCCTTCTGCGGCGGCAATCACGGGCGAACCGGACTTCCCGGCGATGTCGAGTCCGAGATGCCTCTTGTTGAAATCATATCCTCGCGTCATAAATCCTTCTGCGGGAAGCACAGCCGGAAAGACAACCCTATTCGGGTCTTCCGCAGTCACCCGTTCAGTCGCGGGCTGGAACGCCGGACGAGCGATGTCGCGCGACAGACTCTGAACGAATGCCTGTTCCCGTTCTGGAGCGCGTAATTGTTCGGCTTGTCTGCTCCTTGTCGTGTTCGTCACGACTACTCCTGAATCCGTCATCGTAACGTTTTCGCCTAACGCCTGTCGAAGCTTCACGTTGTACGTGCGCAGTTCCACTAATTGCTGGAGGACATCCGACATGCGCTGGTTGATCGTCAACAACTCTTTATTATAACGGTTCTCCAACTCCGGATTCGGTATCGGAACCAGAGGACCCAGCGGAGTAAACATCAACAGAAGCAACACCGTAAGAATAACAAAAGAGACCGATCCCCCCAGTAAGGCAATCATCTGCCACGGCGCAAGCCGCATACGTTTCGGCTGTGAAGCGTCGTCGCTCGGTACCAGAAGAATATCGTACAGGCGTTTTTTCGATTTATGGTGCGAGCGATCTTCTGCCATAGAAACAATCTACTGAAAAACAGGGTGTAAAACGACTTGCCGTTCACAACGGCGTTCAGAAAGGGGCAGAAAATATACAGAAAAGAGGCTCGAAAGTCAAAGAATTTCTCCCCTTTCAACGAGTTTTTGAAACGAACCTACCCAATGATCTCCTCTACATAACGCAGGATTTTTTGTTTGAACAAACGGCGGTCGAAGCGTTCGGCATGTTTACGAAGGGCTGTAGAACTCCATTTTTTCTTTTTCGCCTTGGCAAGAGCGTTGAGCAATGCATCGGGGGTTTGTTCGTGAAAGAATACTCCCGTGGGGTATCGCCCTTGCTCCACCACAGTTTCGAGCGCGCCGCCTTTTGCGTACGCAATGACCGGTTTGCCGCTTGCCATTGCTTCCAGCGGAACGATGCCGAAATCCTCCACTCCCGGAAAAATCAGCGCACGGCAACCAGCGTAATACCGTGCAAGCGAGCGGTCATCTTGCCAGCCGACAAATTCGATATGAGGACGCGCGAGCGATTTGAGCTTTTGCATTTCGGGTCCAGTTCCAACGACGACCAGCCGTTCTCCCGATTTGTTGAACGCTTCGATTGCGATGTCTACTCTTTTATAGGGAACGAGCGCGCTCACAATTAAGTAATACCCCTCGTCCTTTTTTGAAATGCTGAACAAGTTTGTATCCACCGGAGGATGAATGACGCCGGATTCCCTTCCGTAAATTCTTCGGATGCGTTCAGCGACATGTGCCGAATTGGCGATATACGAGTGCACCCGGTTGCCGGACTGCACATCCCATGCTCTCAACCTCGGCGCAACAATCTCCATAGCGCTCCTCGTCAACCATCCCGCGCGTCCGCGTCCGAAATATTCTTCGTACATATCCCACACATACCGCATCGGGGTGTGGCAGTAACAGATATGCAGAGCGTTCGGCGGGCTGATAATTCCTTTAGCGACACAATGACTGCTGGAAAGTACGAAGTCGTATCCGCTCAGGTCGAACGATTCTATCGCCGCCGGAAACAACGGCAGATAATTTCGGTAGCGACTGCTTTTGAGCGGGAGGTATTGGACGAAGGATGTTTTCATCTTCATCCGTTCGATTGCCGGCGACACGGTTCCCCGGTTGTGCAACAGCGTATAGAGTGTTGCGCGAGGGAATAGCTCACAAAACACTTCGAGCACTTTTTCGCCGCCGCGCATACTTGTCAGCCAGTCGTGGACTACAGCAACACGAAGATGTTGTAATGAGCGTCCCATAACAGGATAAATAACATACTGAGAAGATGCGGGAGAAGCAACGCATGTGAGAATTGCAGATTCATAAGATAATCATTGTACAGTCAGCCCGATATACAAGAGACTATATTCTCCGGACTTTGAACTTTGTATTTTTATCGGCTATATTGACGGCAACGTATGACTCCTCTTCTTGTCCTCATTATTATCTTTACTCTGTTTCTTATCGGTGCGGCAGTGGTCATTTTGGTCATAGGGCCGTTGATCCTGCTCCAGCCGGAACGCCGTACCCGGGAATGGTACGCCCGGCATTCTACACTGCTTGAACCCCGTGATGCGGATTTGCCTCAAGAGGATCTGACCATCATGACTCACGATGGAATACCGCTCAGCGCATGGCTTGTGAAACAACCCTCGAATGCCCGTGGAACCATTTTCTATTTACACGGCGTAGGCGATGCAAAAATCGGCGGTGTTGCACTCGCCCGTCTTTGGTACACGAACGGCTACAATATACTCTTGTATGATTCGCGGCAACACGGGGAAAGCGGCGGCAAGTACTGTACCTACGGCTACTACGAGAAAAAAGACGTCTCGACGGCGATTGACTACGTACTCAACCGAACAGATATTCAGGCAGGGGGCATTGGCATTTTCGGGACGTCTATGGGCGCGGCAATTGCCTTACAAGCGGCGGCGATTGACCCGAGAATCCTCGCCGTTGTGGCGGAAGCGGGTTTTACCGACCTTCGGACTATTTTTGTAGACTACCAGCGACGTATCGCGAAACTGCCGTGGCATTTTCTCCGTAACTTTGCGATGAGCCGGTCTCAGAACATCGCCCGTTTCAAAGCCCGCGATGTGTCGCCTCTCGAAGAAGTCAAACGGCTGACAACGCCCGTCCTGTTTATTCACGGCACAAAAGATGAATTTATCAACGTCGAGTATTCCAAAATTCTCTTTGAGAACGCCACCGGACCGAAAGACCTCTTGCTCATCGAAGGAGCAAACCATAACGACGTGTGGGAAGTCGGCGGAACCGTCTACGAACGAAACATCATCGACTTCTTTCAAAGACACTTGAGCAAACCTGCGAGG
>DATCJD010000014.1:0-4584 GCA_036507435.1 Bacteroidota bacterium | reverse complement strand
TATAGTTAGCGACGCGCCCGAACCCGACGGCAAATGTCAGACTGCCGCGCACGGTGGCAATGGGATAGACCAAGCCGAGATTGTTCAGGTTGAGTGCATTCAGATTCGACTCGGTGTTACTGCCGAGAAATCCCACGTCGTTCTTATAACCAAGCTGAGAAATGCCCATGGAAAATTCATAATCTCTGAGCGAGGCAAGCCCAGCCGGATTTTGAAAGAGCGCCGAGTAATCGTCCGCCAAACCGACGCCGGCATTCCCCATACCCAGCGAGCGAGCGCCGATTCCCGAATTGAACAGCGACAGACGAAGCACGTCCTCGGCAAATTGCGCCCGTGCTTCAACAGCGAACAGCAAAAATCCGACACTGATAATTGACAATATGTTTTTCTTCTTCAACATGACACTTCTGCCTTTCTCGTCAGAATAAATACTCAATCACGCGACCGCGTCGCACCACTACTGCGGCTGTTTCCTCCGCCGCTTGATTGCGCCGGCGATGCAGACGAAATAGTCATACGAGTCGGTGATGGTGATGGCGGCGGTGTATACGACGGAGATGAGCTTGGCGAAGAAGACGTTCCCGGGTCGGGCATGGACATATATCTGCCACGCGAGGAGCCTGAATTGCGCGATGTACCGCTTCGGGTCGTGCCACTGCTCCTGCCGCTTGAGGAACCACTGCCCGAACGGCTTGGCGGCGTGTACGAACTCCGGCCTGATGAAGAACCGCTCGAACCGCGTCTTACTTCCCCGCTACTGCGCGTACGACTGCCGTTTTCGGAAGAGCCCACTCTTGTGCTCGCGCTACCTCCGTTACTTGAACCGCTTCGCGTGACGCTTTCACCACGACTACCGCTGGAACTACTGCCTGCCGGCGGCGCAGAGTACCCGGAGCCGCTTGTGCCGAATGACCTGCCGTATCCGTCTTCATCTCTGCGAGAGCCGCCTGAGCGGCGAGTGCCGGAGTCGCGTGTGCGGGTCGTGCTTCCTGTGCCCGCTAACACGTATCCGCGCGGGTAATAATAGTAGGGATTATAGTAATACCCGCCATGGAACCCTGCCCAGTAATTGTTGTACCAGTAGGGCCTGCTGACAAAGGGGGTTCCGCAAATCCACGGGTCGTAGTAGCTGTAGCAATTATAATTGTAATAGCCGTAATTCCAGGGGTCGTACGCACCAAAACCATAATACCCGTAGCCGTAGTAGTTCGGGTTATAATATCTAAAGCCGACCCGCATACGCATCCGGGACCAGTCATCATACTGGTCATAGTTATCATTGTAGTACACTTCTTCGCCGTATTGGACGGTATCGTCTTCTTCAACATATTGACCATCGCGGTACGTGCGATAGGAAGAGTCATCATCTCGCGTAGTCGCAAGCTGAGTATAACAGCCCGAGAGGATGAACATGAGTCCCGTAAGTAGAAAAGTCGGGAGGAAGAGTTTTCGGAGCGTTTTCATAAGGCACCTTGGGATTGTTCTGCTTCAATATTTAACAATTTCGGTGCCACGGGGGTTCAAAACTGAAGTCGGATTTATGGGGAAAAACGGCTATTTCTACGAGATTCTTGCTCTTAAGCTAACGCCTGTGTATAGCGAAATAGCCGCTTGCGTATAGGTGTGGACACACTTAAAACACCCCCGTATAATCCAACTGCAACGTGCGGGTGCCGAGCGAGGCGCTTCCTTGGTTTTGGAACAGGTCTTTCATGTTGAAGCCGAGCACCCAGCCGGTCGTGAGCGACCACCGCACGCCGAAGTTCAAATACCCGCGCCCTTTGAATCGCCCGAGCGCCTGTCCGTGATTGTCGTTGAATCCCAAATCATACTCAAGCATCAGCGAGACATTATTGCCCGCGGATTTTTCAATGCCCGTGAAAATATTCAGGTCTTTATCGCCGTCTCCGCGCTCGAGAGAAATGTTCACGCCTCCGTGGAAACTCAGGTTGCCCATCATCGTGTAGTTCTTGCTGACAACGGCAAACAATCCCGGCGACTTAATCGAGTACCGGTCAATCCCGTCAACATACGGTCCCCGTCCCTGCGAATCGAACCCAAGAGCAATCGCGGGAAGTTCTTCCGACTCGTTGATGATGCGGAGTTTCACCACCACGCCCGGGAACGGATTCATGTCCACTTTTTGGTTGCCGACAATGCTCGTGCCGCCGTATGAAATACCGAACATGAACGGGTCCCACACTCCAACCGAGATGTTAAACAGTACGCCGCCGCGCTCATACATATTGAAGCCTGCAATATAGCCGCCTCGTTTCAGCATCCCTGCGGTCGGTTTATCGACAAGCATCGCCGGCTCCATCGTAGCGGCTTCGCCGGCGTAGTCTTGCGCTTTCGCTGAATGAACACTCATTATAATATAGAAGAACGCAAAGACGATAAATTTTTTATAGTGTTTCACGATGTCTCCTTTTGTAAGATTACTGCCTGCGAACCCCCTGCGTCCCCCTTGGTAAAGGGGACAACAAACTATTTCTATTCAGTCCAAAGGTGTTTGCTCTCGACCAACTCATTCTTTCCAGCTTCGCAAATAGCGTGCGGAAATCCTTTTTGAATACTCGCCGCCCCGTGCTCGCCTTTTTTGTTGACGGCGACAAAACCCGCCTGGAACGTCGGTCCCTCCGGATTTTTGATTTGCCCCTTATCACGTAGCGCGAGTATGCGTTTCACAGCGGCTTCGCACGCCGCCTGCGGACTCGCACCTTCACGCATCTTCTCTACGATAAAAAAACTGCCGCATATTTGCAATATAAGTTCACCCCTACCCGTTCCTGCCGCCGCACCGACTTCGTTATCAACAAAGAGCCCCGCGCCGATGATGGGCGTATCGCCAACCCTACCGCGCACTTTATACGCGACGCCGCTTGTGGTGCACGCACCGGCAAGTCGGCTTTCCCTGTCCATCGCCAGCATGCCGATCGTGTCGTGGCTTTCAATCAGAATGCCGAGCCGGTCTTCGTCCTTCTCCATGTCTTCACGCCAGCGGAGCCACCGCTCGCGCGCGTAGGGCGTGAGAAGCTCTTCCTGCTGGAACCCGTTCTCCAGTGCGAACGCCAACGCTCCCTCTCCCGCCAGCATCACGTGCTCGGTTTTTTCCATCACGAGGCGTGCAACGGAAATCGGGTGTTTAATATGCTCAAGGAACACCACCGACCCCGCCTGTCCGTCCGGGCCCATAATGCTCGCATCGAGCGTCACCTTGCCGGACGCATCCGGCAAGCCGCCGTAGCCGACGTTGATCACGTTCGGGTCGGCTTCCGAGACCTTCACGCCCTCTTCGACGGCATCGAGCGACTTCCCGCCGCGGGCAAGGACTTTCCACGCGGTCTCATTCGCCGCGAGCCCGTGTTTCCATGTAGAAATGACGATTGGTTCCATGGTAAAATACTCTGTCATTCTGAGGGAGCTTGCGACCGAAGAATCTCACTTTTTAGTAACAAAAATATTAATAACGAGATTCTTCGTCCCGCTGACCCTTCTGCCATAGGCATCCCTACGGGAGACTTCGCTCAGGGTGACAGCGGGACTCAGAATGACAACTATTATTATTTACGTTATCTTCTTCCAAACTGTTTCGTCTTTTTTATCTTCCAGGACAATGCCGAGTTCTTTAAGCCGGTCGCGTATCATATCCGAGACCGCAAACAGCTTTGCTTTGCGCGCTTCGTTGCGGACTCGAATGAGTAGGCTAACCAAATCGGCTTCAAGATGAGCATTTGCCGAAATGCCAGCCGGTTGTTTCTCGGAGATAATCCCCAATAGCCCGCCGCCGTACTCCTGAACAAATCTCTCAACTGCCTGCAATGACTGAGCGGAAAATATTGTCTCCAAACTTAATGCCGCATTCACTTCTTTCGACAATTCAAACAGCACGGCAATCGCCTGCGGCGTATTGAAGTCGTCGTCCATCGCGTCGAGAAATCGCTTCTTAAACGATTCAAGGTCGATGGAAATTGCCGTCGCCCGTTTTTCCTGCTCAGCCTTTGCAATTTCAGCGCGGAGATTTCGAATCGTGTTTGAGAGTTTCTCTAACCCGCCCTTCGCGCCTGCTAACGCTTCATCGCTAAAATCGAGTGTGCTTCGATAATGGCTCTGCAAGATGAAAAACCGCACCACGAGCGGGTCGTATTTCTTAAACGCATCCTTGAGCGTTATAAAATTACCGAGCGACTTGGACATCTTTTTGCCGTCCACCGTCACCATATTATTATGCAACCAGTATTTGGCGAACGGCTTGCCGGTCGCGCCAACACTCTGCGCAATTTCGCATTCGTGGTGCGGGAACTGGTTATCCAGTCCGCCGCCATGAATATCGAACGTCTCGCCCAGGTATTTCATAGACATGGCGGAGCATTCGATGTGCCAGCCGGGGAACCCATCGCCCCACGGACTCTGCCAGCGCATGATGTGCTCAGGCTCGGCTTTTTTCCACAGCGCAAAATCGGCAGGGTGGCGTTTTTCGCCGCGCACCTCAACGCGCGTGCCCTCCATCATGTCGTCCAAACTGCGGTTGGAGAGTTTGCCGTAGTCGGCAAACTTCCGCACGTCGAAATACACGGAGCCGTT
>DATCJD010000013.1:0-9295 GCA_036507435.1 Bacteroidota bacterium | reverse complement strand
GGGCGCGAGGACTTCCAACTCCGGCGCCAGCGCGGCGATGGAGGCTTCAAAGCGCACCTGGTCGTTGCCTTTACCCGTACAGCCGTGAGCGACCGCCGTACAGCGTTCACGCTTGGCGATTTCCACCAGCGATTTCGCGAGCAACGGGCGCCCCAGCGAGGTCGCCATCGGGTAGGTGTGCTCGTACAGCGCGCCGGCTTTGAGCGCGGGAAAAATATAATCCTGCACGAACTCTTTCTGCAGGTCGACAATATACGCGCGCTTCGCCCCGGTCTTATAGGCTTTGCGGTCGACGCCGATGAGTTCTTTCTTCTGGCCCAGGTTGCCGGTCACTGTGATAATATCGGCGTTATATTTTTCCTGCAGCCATTTAACGATGACGGAGGTATCCAGCCCGCCGGAGTATGCGACAGCAATGCGTTGTTTCTTCAAGTGATGCTTCCTTTCGGTTGTTGCATTCAGAAGGTCTTTATTGATGAGACCTCACCCTGTCCCTCTCCTAAGAGGAGAGGGGACTAATTCCTTCCCCTTTTAGGGGAAGGTGAGTCCCGAAGGGATCCCTTCGGGAGATGGGGTCTGTTTTAACTTGAAATACATAACGAGTTTGTTGATAATAAAGAGCAAACATCGGGGAATGGAAAAATATTTTTATGCCGCCCGTGCGACAAGGGCGTCTTTGACATACTGCAACACGGTTCGAATTTTTTTCGTTGACGACGGCGTGACGAGTACCGTGTCGTCGCCAGCGAGCGTGCCGAGAATATCGCGATGCCGGAGCGAATCAATGAACGACGCCACACCGGGCGCCCTGCCGGGCAGAGTGCGGATAATCACCATGACTTCGTTGGCATCTATACGCTCTACTTCGTAGCTCACGACCGACTGCAAACGCCGTTCTTCGCTTTGAGGGTGGTGTACATAGCGTGCGCCTTCCGGCGCATTGATGCGCGCAATGCCGAGTTCCTTCAAGTCGCGCGAGAGCGTCGCCTGCGTCACGGTGAATCCCGCCTTGCCGAGCGCGTCGCACAGTTCTTCCTGGCTTGCGATCGGCCGCTGGGCGATGATCTGCTTAATGGTAAGATGTCGGCTGGATTTGTTCATTGGTTATTTCTTTGCATACTGCTCGACGAGCTTGGTGATAATCGCCTTTTGAATGTGCAGGCGGTTTTCCGCCTGGTCGAAAATCACCGACTGATTTCCGTCCAGGACGCCTGCGGTGACTTCCTCGCCGCGGTGGGCGGGCATGCAGTGCATGACGAGGCAATCGGGTTGTGCGCGGGCGAGGAGCTTCTCGTTCACTTGATAGCCGCTGAATGCTTTTCGCCTTGCATCCGCGTCGTTTTCCTGTCCCATGCTGACCCAGACATCCGTGTAGAGCACGTCGGCGCCGGTTGCCGCTGTCTCAGGGTCGTGCACGATTTCAATCGTGCTTACGTCCGCGCGCTGTGCGCGATGAAGCATCTCGGCGTTCGGCTCATATCCTTTTGGCGCGGCGAGGACAAAGTGCATCGGGTAGAGCGCGCTGACCTCCAGCCACGAGTTGACCACATTATTCCCGTCGCCGATGAACGCAACTTTCACTCCCTTGCGCAATTTCCCGTACTGCCGCATGGTGTACATATCCGCTATGATTTGGCACGGGTGGGTTAAATCCGTTAAGGCATTAATGACCGGAATATCGGAATAACCGGCAAGGTCGAGTAACAGTTGGTGGTCGAACAGCCGCGCGACGATCAAATGATTATAGCGCGAGAGAAGCTTCGCCACATCGGACGCGGATTCGCGCTGTCCCAGCCCGACGCCTTCCTGTGTCAAAAACACCGGATGTCCGCCGAGCTGGCAGATGCCGACTTCAAACGAGACGCGCGTGCGCAACGAAGGCTTCTGGAAAATCAACGCCGCCGTTTTTCCTTCCATCGGGCGACGGCGGGTATCCGTGCGCAGAGTGTCCGCGAGGACGAATAACTCGTCAAGCTCGTTCGGCGTAAGGTCCAGTATGGAGAGAAAATCTTTGGTCATCGTCCCGGTGTTTCCCATGTCCTACGTTTGGTTTGGCTCTGCGTCGTTATCTTGGTCGTGGATCATCTGCGTGCCGATACCCTCGTCCGTGAAAATTTCCAGCAAGAGTGAATGTTTCACCCTGCCGTCCACAATGTGCACCTTCTTGACTCCGGCGCTCAATGTCTCGAATGCGGAGGAGACCTTGGGAATCATGCCGCCGAAGATCGCTCCCTGTTTCATAAACGAATCCGCTTCGGTTTGCGTCAGCGTGGAGACCAATTTGTCGTTGACGAGGATTCCCTCCACATCGCTCAGATACACAAGCTTTTCGGCTTTCAGAGCGGTTGCTACGGCTCCCGCGGCAAGGTCGGCATTGACGTTATAGATTTCTCCGGCGTCCCCTACGCCGATGGGAGCGATGACGGGCATCATGCCGTTGCCGAGAAGCAAATTGATAAATGACACATTGACGGCGACAATCGTGCCGACCAGCCCGAGGTCGGTGCCGTTAGTCGTTTGCTTGCGCGCGCGGAGAAGGGTATTATCCACGCCGCACAACCCGACAGCGTTGCCGCCGTTGGTGTTGATCAGATTGACGATTTCTTTGTTCACCAACCCGGCGAGCACCATCAGCACCACGTCGATGGATTTAGCGTCGGTGTAGCGCTGGCCGTTAACGAATTTCGTCTCGATGCCGAGCGCGGTTGATATTTCTGTAATCTCCTTGCCGCCGCCGTGGACGATGACGATGTTGATGCCGATTTTCCGTAACAGGGTCACATCTTTCGCGAAGGTCTGCTTGAGTTGCTCGTCCGTCATCGCCGCGCCGCCATACTTGATCACAAATGTTTTGCCCTCGTACCGCTGGATGTACGGCAAAGCCTTGATGAGGACTTCTTCCTTTGTCGCGTAATCGACTTGTGGTTTTCGCGTTTTCATTCCTACGACCTGTAACTCGCGTTGATGTGAATATACTCTTTCGTCAGGTCGCAGGTCCAGAACCGCGCGGACTGTTGCCCCTGGTTCAAATGAATGACGACGACGATGTTTTCCTGCGCGAGGGTCTGTTTCGCTTTCTCTTCGTCGAGCACGATTTCGTAATTGCGTTTGAGCACGGGCAGGTCGTTAAAAGAAACCTCCACGTTATCCGGGTTGAACTCAATACCCGAGTAGCCGACTGCGGCGAGGATTCTTCCCCAGTTTGCGTCCGCTCCGTGGATGGCGGTCTTGACGAGGTTGGAGTTGGCGACCGCGCTCGCCGCCCGCGCCGCTTCGTCTTCGGATGTTGCGCCCTTGACGACCACCTCGATGAGCTTCGTCGCGCCCTCGCCGTCGCGCGCGATCATTTTTGCCAGTTTGATCATCACATACTCGAGCGCGGCGGAAAATAGTTTGTATTCTTCCGAATCCTCGCTGAACGGCTTGTTCTTCGCATGGCCATTCGCCATGATGAGCGCCATGTCGTTCGTGCTCATATCGCCGTCAACCGTGATACGGTTGAACGAGCGGTTGTTGGCGGAGGTGAGCGCTTTCTGCAGGAGTGGCTGGTTGATGACGGCGTCCGTGGTGATGAACGCAAGCATCGTCGCCATATTGGGGGCGATCATGCCGGAACCTTTCGCCATCCCGCCGACCGTGACGACGGCATTGCCGAGCGTGAACTTTACCGCGACTTGCTTGGCGTACGTATCGGTGGTCATGATGGCTTCGGAGGCGTCGTTATTGCCCGTCTTGCTGAGTTGTCCGGCAAGCTCCCGAATGCCGGCGGTGATTTTTTCTATCGGCATGTACTGGCCGATGACGCCGGTGGAGGAAACCATAACGTGCTCCTCCGGAATCTTCAATGCCTGTGCGGTCATTTTAACCATTGCCCATGCGTCGTTCAGCCCCCGTTCGCCCGTGCAGGCGTTGGCATTGCCGCTATTGACGACGACGGCGGAGCACTGCGCCGCCCGCTTCAACTGCGATTTGCAAACAAGAATCGGCGCGGCTTGCGTTTTGTTCTGCGTGAAAACGCCAGCGACAGCCGCTGGAGTTTCCGAGTAAATAATGCCGAGGTCTTTCTTGGCTTTGCGGATACCGCAGTATATCCCCCCGGCGAGAAAGCCCTGAGCGGCGGTTACGCCGCCTTTTATTTCGTTGAGCGGAATATCGGTTTTCATAGCAATCCTTCTGTTTCGTCGAACCCGAACATCAGGTTCATATTTTGTACCGCCTGGCCCGCCGCACCTTTGACGAGGTTGTCGAGCGCGGAGAAGACGATGAGCTGGTTATTTTCGGCATAGATACGGAAGCCGATGTCGATATAATTTGTGTGGTTGACGTTTTTAATTTCCGGAATCGTCGTTGACGAGAACCGGACGAACGGTTCCTTCGCGTAGGACGTATTGAAGGCGGCGAGGATGTCCTGCTCGTTCACCGTACGCTTCAGTGTGGCATAGATGCTGGTGTAGATGCCGCGCGTGATGGGGAGCAGGTGCGGCACAAACGTCACAGAAACGGATTGCTCGGTCGCATCGGAAAGTGTTTGATTGATTTCCGGGATATGCTGGTGCACGCCGACTTTGTATGCTTTCACCGATTCATTAATTTCGGTGAACGATAAATCTGTGGATGCGCTGCGACCCGCGCCGGAAACTCCCGATAACGAATTAACGGCAATGCCTTTCGGCTCAATCAAATCTTCTTTGAGCAAGGGGATAAGCGGCAGTATCGCGCTCGTGGGATAACAGCCGGGGTTTGCGACAAGCTTCGCGGACGTGATGTGTTCCCGGTTTAATTCCGGCAAGCCGTACACAGCTTGCGAAAGCAAACTCGCGGACTTATGTTCGTGCTTGTAGAATTGTTGGTAGAGGGAAGCATCGCGTAAACGGAAATCGCCTCCCAAATCAATGACGCGCTTGCCGCGCGAAAGCAGTTCCGGCACGATGTTCATCGCTTCGCCGGAAGGCAGAGCGATGAACACGGCGTCGCTGGTGCAGGCGGCGTCGAGCGTATACGGTTCGTAGGAGGCGTCGACTCTCTGTGCGAACGCGGGGTACACGTCGGCTACGCGCTTTCCGGCGGAGCTGTTGGCAAACAGCTTTTCGACCCGCGCGTGTGTATGGCGAAGTAAAATTTTGAGTAGCTCTGCGCCGGAATATCCCGACGCGCCAACAATGGAAATCTTCAATGACTGTGGCAATATGTCCCCAAATTTGTAATGAATAAATATTCATATTATTGCATAAATATGCAAGTGAAAAATATGGCATATCAAGAAAGTGCCTGCAGGTGAGTTTCCGGTTGGACGGCAGGCAAGCATTTTGTATATTGATACGGTTTGTTAGAAAGGACAGTATGGGTTTTACATGCGGTATTGTGGGGCTTCCAAACGTTGGCAAATCGACGCTCTTTAACGCTATAACGGCGGCGGGGGCGGAGGCGGCGAACTATCCCTTCTGCACCATCGACCCGAACATCGGCGTGGTTTCCGTGCCGGATAAGCGCATTAACCGGCTGATAGAAATTTACAAGCCGGCGAAAGTCACACCGACGACGCTGGAATTTCTAGACATCGCCGGGCTGGTGAAGGGAGCGAGCAAAGGGGAAGGACTGGGGAATCAGTTTCTTTCGCACATCCGGAACGCGGACGCCATCGCGCACATCGTCCGGTGTTTCGACGACGAGAACGTGGTACACGTGGACGGGAGCGTCGACCCCAAGCGGGATATCGAAATCATCGAGACAGAATTAATCCTGAAGGACCTCGAGACAGTAGAGAAGAAATTCTCCGATGCAGAGAAACGTTCCAGGGGCGGGGACAAGGACACGAAAGCCGAAGCGGATTTTTACGCGCGTGTACGCGACCATTTAACGGGCGGGCGGCTTGCGCGCTACTGCAGTGTCTCCGGCGAAAAAGAACTGATGTTGTTTCGCGACGTGCATTTGTTGACGGCGAAACCGGTGATGTATGTCTGCAACGTGCACGAAAAAGAAGTCGGGAAGGACAACGCGTACACCACACAGGTGCGCGAGATCGCCGCAAAAGAGGGGGCGAAGGTTGTGGTAATCAGCGCGGCGGTTGAGGCGGAAGTCGCCGAACTGCCGGAAAACGAGCGGCATCCATTTTTGGAAGGCCTCGGATTGCACGAATCCGGATTGGAGCAGGTCATCCACGAAGGCTACGCGCTCCTGCATCTCATTACCTTCTTCACGTGCGGACCGAAAGAAGTGCACGCGTGGACGGTGGAGAAAGGTTCCACCGCCCCGCACGCGGCGGGACAGATTCACAGCGATTTCGAAAAAGGCTTTATCCGCGCGGAGGTGATGAAGTACGCCGACCTCGACCGCCTCGGCTCAGAAGCCGCCATCAAAGAACAAGGCTTACTCTATGTGCAGGGGAAGGAATATCTTGTGGAAGACGGCGACGTGATGTTTTTCAGGTTTAATGTGTAACAGTACAAACACAGACCTGTGAGGTCTCTAAGACCTCGCAGGTGTGGGAATCTATTAGTTCGCAACCGTAGGCACTTTGCCGAGCACATCCTCAATAGACAGCAAATCCATCTGTCCGAGGTTTAAGGCTCGCACGCCTTGCTCGATAACCGAGCGGTCGCCGACGAGGACGATCGCAAGTTTTTCCGGGTCGAGATATTTTTTTGCGACGCGTTCAACGTCCGCTTTTGTCACGGCGAGCACGCGTTGAATGTACATATTGAAATAATCATCCCGCAAATTGTAAATGACGAGGTCGCCTAACTGTCCGGCAATCTGCCCGACGGACTGGAAGCCTTCCGGGTATCCGAGGGCGAGATAATTTTTCGCGCGCGTCAGCTCGTCGTCCGCAACCGGTTTGAGAATGCCGTTCAGCTCGTTCATGAATTCCACCAGTGATTTATCGGTAACGGCTGTCTGCACCGCCGCGCCCGTCAAGAAGGAACCGGGCATGGGGAGAAAATTAAACCGCGAACTTGCGCCGTAGCTGTAACCGTGTTCTTCGCGCAAATTTTGATTAAGCCGCGAACTAAACGAGCCGCCGAGGATGGTGTTCATGACGAGGAGCGGAAAATAATCCGGCGAAGCCCGCTCGACCCCGATGCGCCCGATGCGGACTTCCGTTTGCGCCGCTCCGGGCTTATCCACCAGATAGATGCGCCGGTCTTGCACCTGTGTGGCGGAGGGCCACATCGGTTTTGTAACGGATTTCGCCTGCCACGCGCCGAACGCCGCGTCTAACTTTGCCAGCACCGCGTTGGGCGCCACATCGCCGACAACCACCAGCGTTGCGTTCCCTGCGTGGAAGTGCGCCGCATGGAATTGCTTGAGGTCGTTCTGGCTGAATGAGCGGATGCTCTGCTCATTTCCCGCCGCAACAGCCCCGTACGGATGTTCGTTGCCGAACAGGGTTTTGTTGAACAACACGTTCGCAATCGTACCGGGCCGGTCATGCCACTGCATGAGCATCGTCAGCAATTCCTTCTGTTTGCGTGCGAGGTCTTCGGCGGGGAATGTCGGGCGTATCGCGATATCCGCCATGAGCGGGAGCGCCTGGTCGAGCTTGTTCAACGGCGCATGGAGTGTAACGACCGTTGTGTGGATGCCTGAACCGGAATTGATATTCGCACCGAGGAAATCGATTGCGTCCGCAAGCTCTAAGGCGTTGCGCGTTCCCGCGCCTTCATCCAGCATGTCGGCGGTGAGGCTTGCCAGACCCGACTTGCCCGCAGGGTCCGTTCCTGTCCCGGAATTAATAATAAGGTTGATTTGCACCAGCGGCACATCGTGTTTTTCCATCAGCACGACGGGAATCCCGTTTGCGAGTTTTAACCGCTGGACCGAAGGAAGCTTCAGCGACGGCGCGGGACCAAGCGCAGGCGGTGAACTGCGGTCCACTTTTTGGGCATATGCCGGAACAGCGGCAAGCATCGCCAACCCTACGGCAAGGACGCTCAAGCATGTTCTATACGTTTTTTTCTGCAGGCTGTACTCTGCAATCTGCCTTCTGTTTTCTGTCTTCTTCATTCTGATGTTCATTGCGCATTCCCTCCCTTCGTATCTTCTCGTTTCACTTCGATCAATTTACTGTTGGCGGCTGAGAGTTCCTTTTTCCCTTGCGGAACGACGCTCAGCACGACGCGCCCTTTTGTGAGGAATGTTTGCGCCGCCGCCCCTACATCAGCTGGGTCTAACGCTTTGTAGCGAGCGAGGTCTTCGTTGAAATAATCCGGGTTGCCTGCAAAGAAATAATAAGCGTTCAACTGATCGGCTTTTCCGCCGACGCCTTCAAGCCTATCCAAGAAACCGGCTTCGAACTGGTTGACTGCCCGTTGTACCTCCCGCAGTGTCGGCGGTTCGGCTTGCACTTTATCGAGTTCTTCTTGAATGACCTTTTCGATTTCCGCCAGCGTGTGTCCTGCCCGCGCGGTGGCGCCAACCCAGAATGTCGAGCCTAACGCGCTTGAAGCTTGAAAGGAAAACACATCCTGGGCGATCTGCAAATCATACACAAGACGTTTGTAGAGGCGAGAATTTTTTCCGCCCGTAAGGACGTTCGAAAGGACGTCCATCTCTGCGTCGCCCGGAGTGTAAAATGCCGGCGAGTGCCACGTCATATATACACGCGGGAGCTGCACGCGGTCTTCGTAAGTTAAACGTTTTTCTTCCGTCATCGAAACAGCCGCCGGGTTCATCGGGGGGACTGCCGGTCCCGCCGGAACTTCTCCGAACCATTTTTCGACGAGCGCTTTCGTTTTTACAGGGTCGATGTCGCCCGCAATTGAAAGGCTGGCGTTGTTGGGACCGTAATATTGCTTGAAGAAGTTGACCACGTCTTCATAACTTGCCGCTGAAAGGTCTTCCATATAGCCGATGGTGGGCCAGTGATACGGGTGGTCGGGCGGGTAGAGATTTTCGTTGACGATGATAAACGTCATTCCGTACGGCTGGTTGTCTACGCGTTGACGCCGTTCGTTCTTCACAACGTCGCGCTGTCCGTCCACTTTCTCCGGGGACATGGCATTCAGAAGGTACGCCATACGGTCGGATTCCAAAAAGAGCGCCAGTTCCACGGCGTTGCTGGGGATGTTTTCGTAGTAGTTCGTCCGGTCGACCGACGTGGAGCCGTTATTGTCGCCCCCCGCGGCTTCGAGCCACTGGTCGAATTTTCCTTCGGGCACATTGCCGGAGCCTTCGAACATGATGTGCTCGAAGAGATGCGCGAAGCCCGTGCGCCCGGGTTTCTCACTGCCCGACCCGACATGATACCACACGTTGACACTTACTGTGGGGATGGTGTGGTCTTCATGGAGAATAA
>DATCJD010000012.1:0-2322 GCA_036507435.1 Bacteroidota bacterium | reverse complement strand
CAAAATCCGTGAATGCAGCACTTCATCTGTTGTAAAACCCATTACTTCAAATACGTTGAGCGAATCAAGTGACTTAGATTCCTTCTCAATAAATCTTTCATGAACAATGGAGAACAACTTAAAAAATTCTTTGTAGACAGCAGCATCATTGCCAATCGGGTACTGGAGTCTTATCTCATCAAATCCTTGGAAGAATTTCCTATACGTATTGATTTTTTTTCCGTTTTTCATAAACTCTTAAGCCGTCTCCAAAAAATCTGCTGCGCGTAACATCGTTGCTTCGTCGAAATGCTTCCCCAGAATCTGCAAACCGATCGGCAGGCCTTGCTTATCCGCGCCGCAGGGGATGCTGATGCCAGGGATGCCCGCGAGGTTCGCGGAAGTCGTGTATACATCCGATAAATACATTTGCAGAGGGTCGTCCGCCTTCTCCCCCGCCTTAAACGCCGTCGTTGGCGAGGTGGGCGTAATGAGGCAATCAACCTTCTTGAAGGCGTTCAGGAAATCCTGCTGAATCAGCCGCCGGACTTTTTGCCCTTTGCGATAATAGGCGTCGTAGTAACCGCTGGAGAGCACGTAGGTGCCGAGCATGATGCGCCGTTTTACTTCCGCGCCAAAGCCTTCGCTCCGCGATTTCGTATACATCTCCGCGAGGTCGCGTGCGCCTTCTGCGCGATAGCCGTACCGCGCGCCGTCGTACCGGGCAAGGTTGGAGGACGCCTCCGCCGTTGCGAGAATATAATACGTCGCAATCGTATACTCCGTATGCGGGAGCGAGACTTGCTCTATTATAGCCCCATTGGAACGGAGCGCATCCACTTTCTTTTCTATGGCGCTCCGGATTTCTGCTGAAAGCGCGTCGCCGAAATATTCTTTCGGCAATCCGACTTTTAAGCCCTTCACATTCTTCGTTAATGCTTTGAGAAAATCGGGGACGGGAACGTCGGCAGAAGTGGAATCTTTTTCGTCGTGACCGGAAATAACATTCAGCACCTGCGCGGCGTCTTTCGTGCAGAGCGCAAAGGGTCCGATTTGGTCGAACGAGGACGCAAACGCCACCAAGCCGTAACGCGACACGCGTCCGTACGTGGGCTTGAGTCCCACTACGCCCGTGAGCGCGGCAGGCTGTCGAATCGAGCCGCCGGTATCGGTGCCGAGGGCAGTGGTCGCCATACCGGCTTTCACTGCGACGGCAGAGCCGCCGCTGGAGCCGCCGGGCACGCGGGATTCATCTTGCGGGAGCTTCACGCGCCCGAACGCGGAGTTTTCCGTCGAAGACCCCATCGCGAATTCATCCATGTTCGTCTTGCCGATGATGACTGCGTCGGCGTCAACGAGTCGCTGAATGCTTGTCGCCGTATAGGGCGACACAAAATTCTCCAGCATACGCGAGCCGCAGGTGACCTTCTCCCCTTCCATTGCGAGCACATCCTTAACGGCGACGACCATGCCGGCGAGAGGTCCGGCTGTTCCCGCCTGCAGTTTTTTATCCACGCGGCGCGCGTGTTCCAACGAGCGCTCGGAAAATACGGAAAGGAACGCATTGAGCGGCTTTCCCGCGTCGATGGCGCGGAGGTACTCGCCGGTCACGTGTTCACACGTCGCCTTTCCAGACGAGAGGCTGGAGCGTATGTCGTCAAGCGTGTTCATGTGCGGGGATACAACAGTTCTTCATCAACAATCCGGGAAAAATTGAAGGGAGGTTACAGACAACAGCAGACGATTCAGGATATAGCTCCCCACTACAAAACGTAGCGGGGCATCAAACGGTTAGCCCAACTAACGGTTGTGAAACAGTGTACAACAGAACAGTTGGGTTAGCTCTTCTCGTCTTTGTCTTTTTTGTCGTCAACCTGCTTGGTGTCTTTTTCGATGTCCTCTTGAACATCGCGCGCGGCTTTGCGGAATTCACGCAAGCCCTTGCCCAATCCCTGCGCAAGCTCCGGGATCTTTCGCGCACCGAAGAACAGCAGAACGACCAGCAGAATGAGGATGATTTCCGACGCGCCTAAATTCGGCATACTGCACCTCTACACGGATAGTGATTGGAAAACGAAACTTTCGACCAGTGAATCTAAAATTTTACGACCGTCCGACGACCCCATCAACGGCTCCGCCGCTCGCTCGGGGTGCGGCATCATGCCGAGCACATTGCCCCGCTCGTTGACAATGCCGGCGATATTGTTGATTGCGCCGTTCGGGTTGCTTTCTTGTGTGATATTCCCGCGCTCGTCGCAATACCGGAAGACGATTTGCCGGTTGTCTTCCAAGCGCTTGAGCGCATCCGGCTCGGCGAAATAATTTCCGTCGCCGTGGGCGATA
>DATCJD010000011.1:0-4930 GCA_036507435.1 Bacteroidota bacterium | reverse complement strand
GAGAGAGCTCGTTGAAAGTCAGCCGGGACTGGATGCAACCCTCTCGGTAGATTCGGCGCAAGGCCCAAAATCATTTTTAACCATGCTCTCTGTGATTTGGGCGCACAACTTCGACCTTGTCGTGCTCGCGTACCCGACATTCCGGCTGGCGCTGTTGATGTTTCTCGCGAGAATTTCCACGCGCGTTGGAACGGGCTACCGGTGGTATTCATTTCTATTTACCCGAAAAGTGTACGAACACCGCAAAACAGCTGAGAAGCACGAATTAGAGTATAATCTTTCGTTGTTAGAGGTTGTCGGGTGTACGTTCGAGCGATACCCGAAGCCGGTTCTCACCCTTAGTCGTGAACATCAAGAAGCGGCGGAGAAAATCCTGCAGGAGCTTCACCTTGCTGAAGCTGAGAGAATTATCGTTCTTCACCCCGGTAGTGGCGGCTCGGCGCGGGATTGGAGTCCGGAGAACTTCGGCAAACTTGCGCACGAGCTTCGTGCGCGCGGGTATTCGGTAGTTGTCACTGGCGGATCCGGCGAAGAGCGGCTCGTACAAATGGTGCTCAAGATTGCGGGCGATGGCGTCCACGCACTCGTGAATCGATTGTCGTTGTTGGAACTCGCAGCATTCTTGAAGTGTGTTGCAGTATTCGTCTCGAACTCCACGGGACCCTTGCACATCGCCGCCGCAGTTGGTACGCCGGTTATCGGATTCTATCCCCCGATTCTCGCCTGCAGTCCGCAACGCTGGGGTCCATACTCAGACACGAAAACGGTATTCGTACCCGACCGTAATGCCTGCGTCCGGTGCAAAGGTGGCCCCTGTCAGGGGAATGAGTGCATGGAGCAAATCGAAGTGAACCGTGTCGTTCAGGAAGTTGAGCGTGTGCTTTCAGTTCCGAAACAAACTGTCGGAGAGCAGTCGTGAAACGAATATCCGCTCTCGTAATTTTCTGTATGGCTTTTCCCGGCCTCGAAACGCGCACGCAGGATTCCTTGATGTTTCCCGTGAGTACTCCGTCACTGCGTATCATACCGAACTCGGCTTTTCGCGCGGGCGAGAGATTAGTATTCGATGTGGGCTATAGCTTTTTCACCGCGGGCGAAGCGGTGTTTGAAGTCCCTGATATGGACACGGTGAACGGCAGGCCCAGTTACCGTGTCTTGTTTACCGTCAATTCGACTCCCTCGTTTTCGTGGATTTACCGCGTTGAAGACCGCTACGAAACTATTATCGATGAACAAGGCTTGTTCCCGTGGCGCTTTTCACAGAAAATCCGCGAGGGAAAGTTTTCCCGTGATTTCGAAGCAGAATTTGACCAAATTAACAATATCGCACGAACGTCGGAAGGCGATTATCCCATCCCCCCGTATGTACAGGATATCGTGTCGGCATTTTATTTTACGCGGACGATTGATTTTACTGGTTTTCATCCCGGGCAAAAAGTGTTAATGGAGAATTTCTATAAAGATACGACCCATACCCTTGCCATCAAGTATCTTGGCAGGCAGGAAATCAGCGTCGACGCAGGGACATTCAAGTGCATTATCGTCGAGCCGCTGATACAAGAAGGCGGTCTTTTTAAAAGCGACGGGCGCGTACTTATCTGGATGACGGATGACGAACGGAAAATACCGGTCATGGTCAGCACGAAAGTTCTTGTCGGTTCGATTGTCGCCGAGTTGAGAGAATACTCCGGCATTGTGGGTCCCATTCAGGCGAAAAGAAAATAAACAATCGTTAATATATTATTGCAAGACTCGATGATGAACGCACAGTCCTAATAAAGAATGGCATGACGGACGAGACACAGCAGATTCCAGAACATGAGCATGTACCGCCGGACGAACAATCGTTCGTCGAACGCCACAATATTCATCCCATAATATTTGCGCTGGGATGTTTGTTTGTTGTCTTTCTGTTGTATCAGGTGGTCGCGGGCACGGTCACGGTGATCGCGATGGGCGATACAATGATCACGCGTGACAATGTCTTTATTACGCGGTTGCTCACGATGGTTGGGCAGGTGTTGTTTATCTTTCTCCCGACAGTCTTTTTTGCGAGGCTGTTGAGCGTTCGACTTGCGTCTGTGTTTCAATGGAGAGTGCCTTCTCTACGCGAAACGATTTTCGGATTGCTCGGACTGGTGTGGCTTCAACAAATTTTTCAGGCGTATTTGTATTTTCAGGAGCGGATACCGCTTCCCGACGCGCTGAAACAACTTATCGACCCCATCAAACAAATGATGGAGGAAATGTTCAAGGGCTTGGTGAGCGCTGAGAGTATGCCGGAGCTTGCATTTGTGCTGTTGGTGGTTGCATTTGTGCCTGCTGTGGTTGAAGAACTGTTGTTCCGCGGCGTCATCCAGAATACATTCGAGCGCATGGTCAGCCCGCTCCGCGCTGCGCTGATTACCGGCGTCATCTTCGGGATGTTTCACTTTAATCCCTTCGCCGTTCTGCCGCTGATCGGGCTGGGCTGTTACTTCGGCATGTTGAAAATGCGTTCGCAGAGCATCATCCTCCCTATGACAGCACATTTTATTAACAACGCCCTCGCCGTTGTCGTCGCATATTTCGGTATGGATGATGAAGCTCTGGTGAGCATGGGAACGAGTGCCGAGCCGTCGTCCTCTGTGGTTATTGTTCAGTTGATATTGTTTGTGATGCTCTTCGGCTTGTCGTTGTTAGCGTATCTCAGGGCAACGGCGGAGTTGTCTCAGACGAATTCACCCGGGAATAACGAGACACCATGATGAAGAATTGTCATCACTGTGCGGCAGAGCTTGAGCGCAACGCCGCGTACTGCAATCATTGCGGGGCGGTACAACAAGAAACGGCTCCCGGTACGGTGGAATGCGAAAACCACACGGAAGAACATGCGGTGGGGGTGTGCGTGCTGTGCGGAAAACCGGTCTGCGGCGATTGTGCGGTCTCTGCAGAGGGGAAGATATTTTGCGAGAACGCCCTGCATCAATCAATATTCAAACAATGGGCTGTTGTCCACGAATCGAGCTTCGAATTTGAGTCGGACATGATACGACAAAATATCGTATCCGCAGGAATCGACACGAAGGTTTTTTCATTCCGGGATCATGTCGGCACATCTTGGCTTTCCGATGTGAAACCCGTGCGTGTCCTGGTCCCAGCCGAACAGCAACAACGAGCACAGGAAATACTCCAGAGCCTTCGACTTATCGGGCAACACGAAAGCGAGTAATACATGAGCCAGTCAACATCAGACCCCCGATTTCAAACATTGGCGACGCGCATTGTTGTCGCTCTGGTTGCCATTCCTGCCATTCTCTGGAGCGTGATGCAGGGCGGCTACGTATTTTTTCTCTTTGTCGCCGTCATTTCGGGATTTTCCCTCTATGAGTTTTATATGATGACTGAGAAAAAAGGCGCAGTACCGTTGAAAACGCTCGGACTCTTGTTTGGCTTGATGATCAATTTTTCGTTTGTCTACGAACGGGCACAGGTCGACCTCTACCAGTTCTTGATCAGCATGGGTGTCCGGATTTCGATGTTCTCACAGTTACAATTTCTCTTGGTTCTCCTTCTGAAGTTTTTACTGTTTGTTCTCATAGTTGAACTGTTCCGAAAGAAAGGCTCGCCCTTGCTGAATATCGGCAGTACGGTGCTGGGAGTCTTAATTATATCACTTTTTTTCGGAACGCTTATTGCCATCCGCGAGTTATTCCCGTACGGTTTCCCGACCTATAAATTTTTCTCAGGCGGTTTGGCAAGCTCGGAGAATTTAACGGTCATCAACCGGTGGGGAGGTTACACGGTTGCCTCGTTGCTCGCGTCAATCTGGATTTGCGATACGGCGGCGTATTTCGGTGGAGTAAGTTTCGGCAAGCACAAACTGTTTGAACGTGTAAGCCCGAAGAAAACGTGGGAGGGAGCGGTATTCGGGTTCGTCTTTGCAGTAGCGACCATGATTGTTGCGCAACAATACCTTCTTGAATATCTCCGGCTATTTGATGCAGTCGTCATCGGCGGCTTGGTGGGCGTGTTCGGCCAGATGGGAGATTTGGTGGAGTCGCGTTTCAAACGTGAGGCGGATATCAAAGACTCGTCGGCGATCATCCCCGGGCACGGCGGCGTGTACGACCGCTTCGATAGTCTGGTATTTGTTTCCCCTATTGTGTATCTTTACTTGGATTTTGTAGTTCTTTCCTAAAAAACTATGCCCGAGATAGTTCAAAAATCTAAAATAAATGTAATTACACTCGGCTGTTGGAAGAACACAGTCGATAGCGAGAATCTGCTCGGCCAGCTTGCCCTGAATAACGCAACGGTCGTTGAAAATGTTGATGACGCCGACACGGTCGTCATCAACACGTGCGGTTTTATCGACGCGGCGAAGCAGGAGTCCATCGACACGATTATAGAGGCTGTCGACCGCAAAGCGGACGGCAAACTCAAAAAAGTCGTTGTGATGGGATGCCTCTCCGAACGCTACAAGAACGACCTCGTTGCGGAAATCCCGCACGTGGACGCGTACTTCGGTACGAATCAGTTACAAGAGGTCCTCAAAGAACTTGATGCAGACTATAAATACGAGCTGTTAGGCGAACGTTCACTTACCACGCCGTCTCATTTTGCCTATCTGAAAATTTCCGAAGGCTGTGACCATCCGTGTTCGTTCTGTGCGATTCCGATTATGCGCGGCACACACCGCACGAAGCCGCAGGAGGAAATCCTCGCCGAAGCGTACCGGCTTGCGGCGCAAGGGGTGAAAGAACTGATCCTGATAGCGCAAGATTCTACATACTACGGATTGGATTTATACGGCGAGCGGCGACTGGATCAATTGCTCGAAGCTCTCTGCGCGGTAGACGGCATCGAGTGGATCCGCTTGATGTACGCATACCCTGCGAAATTTCCCCGTGAAATTCTTCCCGTGATGAAGCGCCATCCAAAAATTTGT
>DATCJD010000010.1:0-8404 GCA_036507435.1 Bacteroidota bacterium | reverse complement strand
GGATACCGGAGGTTCTAGACGATCCCGTACTCCCTACCAGGCGGCTCCGAACAGCATGGCAACACTCGTCATCAATGATGAGAGTACCAATGGAACTATAGAGCAACAAGCGGCACGGCTCAGCGGATTTCTCAACAGAGTATCCATGCGCCTGACCGGCAATGTCACAGCCGGACGCCCTACACGTGCGCCTGCTCCACTGGCAATTGTTATCAGTTCGGAGATGGCGAATGAACTCCTGCGTTCGACAGGCCAAACCGCCGAGAAACTGAGAGAAGCCGTTAAGAAGAGCGGCTGGACATCCGCATTGGCAACGGAAGCAATAGCCACGGTCACGTTACAGCTTGAACGTGAGATCAAACAGTCCGAAAATGTCGTCGGCTACCTTGAAGGTAGTGACTCGAAGCTCAAAGACGAGGTTGTCGTCCTTACCTCCCATTACGACCATATCGGCGTGAACCCCGACGGCGCGATTAACCACGGCGCGGACGACGACGGCTCGGGCACTGCAACGATTCTCGAACTTGCCGAAGCGTATGTCATGAATCCGGTAAAACCGAAACGCAGTTTGCTCTTTATGACTGTTGCGGGAGAGGAAAAAGGATTGCTCGGCTCTGCGTACTATGTTTCCAACCCCATTTTCCCTTTAGAAAAAACCGTTACAAATCTGAACATTGATATGATCGGTCGCGTGGACAAGAAACATGAAGCAATGAAACAGGAAGACTATACGTACGTCATCGGCTCGGATAAAATAAGCAAAGAGCTTGATAGCGTGCTGGTCGTCGCCAACAAGGAATCAGAAAATCTTGCGTTAGACTATGAATTCAACGACGACAACGACCCAAACCGATTCTACCAGCGTAGCGACCATTATAACTTTGCGCGTAACGGGGTTCCGATTGTGTTCTTCTTCACAGGCGTGCACGATGACTATCATCGCCCGACAGATACAGTCGATAAAATTCTCTTCGAGCGTACGGCGAAAATTGGCAGGCTGGTGTATACGCTAGGCTGGAAGACCGCCAACATGCCCCGTCCATTTAAGAAGGACGCGAAGCCCTCGGTCTACCAGTAGACATGTATTCGAAGGAAGAATTGCTTGACGGGCTGAACACCGAAATTGTCGGGAAGAAGCTCTTTCTGTTCGATTCGATTGACTCGACCAATACCTGCGCCAAAACGCTCGCTGAGACGGGCATGGAGGAAGGCACTGTAGTGCTTGCCGATTATCAAACTGAGGCAAAGGGGCGTTTAGGTAGATCGTGGCTTTCCGACCCGGGTAAAAATCTTCTGTTATCAGCTATTTTCCGTCCATCTATCGGCAAAGAACAAGCCGGGTTGCTCACGTTTTTTGCCGCCGTTTCCGTCGCCCGCTCGCTCGAAGCCGTTACCCATTTGCCCGTTGAATGTAAATGGCCCAACGACCTCATCATCGGCGAAAAGAAATGTTGCGGCATTCTCTTAGAAAATTCCTTCTCTCAAGACACAATCGCGTATTCTATTGTCGGTATCGGCATAAATGTGAACCAGGACACGTTCGATACAGAACTCCAGTCAAAAGCTATTTCACTTCGGCAGGCGACGGGAAAAGACATCGACAGGAAGACAATCCTTCAGGCAGTCTTACAAGAATTGGATGCGCAATACAGGAACATACAGAATGCCGGATTCGATTCCGTACTTCACGAGTGGAACAAACGCTGTACAATGTTCGGGAAAACAACAAATGTCGCCCGCGAAGGCGCAACGGTTAGCGGCACTGCCGTCGGGCTAAGCCCGGAAGGCGGTCTTATCCTGCATACACAGCACGGCATGGAAACCGTGTATGCCGGCGATGTGACAATCATACCATAATCTATGCTCCTCGCCATCGATATCGGCAATACGCACACGGTGTTCGGCGTATACCGTAGGACAAAACTTCTTGTGGACTGGCGCGCCACGAGCATCCACCAACGCACGGAAGACGAGGTCGGCTCGCAAATTCTCCTGTTCATGGAAGGCAAGGGCATAAAGCCCAAGGGCATCACCGGCTTGGCAATCTCTTCCGTTGTTCCTTACCTGACGGATATATTTGCCTCGATGTCGAAAAAATATTTCCGCATGAAACCGCTTATCATCTCTTCTGCTCTCGACCTTGGTATCAAGATTCACTATGACGACCCTTCGTCGGTCGGCGCAGACAGACTATGCAACGCGATCGCGGGATATGCAAAGTACAAAGGACCGTTATTGATTATTGATTTCGGCACAGCGACGACATACGACGTTGTCGCGAAGAACGGGGATTATCTCGGGGGGGTGATTTCTCCGGGCGTGGAAACGTCAGCCGCCGACCTGCATCGCCGGGCGGCAAAGCTCCCGAAAGTGGAACTGCGTTTCCCGAAAAAAACTATCGGCACGGATACGGTGGAAAGCATGCAGTCCGGTATTCTCTACGGCGCGCTGGACGCCATGGAAGGCATGGTCGAACGCATACAGAAGGAAATGAAGAAACGGGAAGGCCGTACAGCGCGGGTGATCGCAACCGGTGGGTTTTCAGAATTTGTCACACGCCATTCGAAATTAGTAGATGCGCGGGAGCCGTCGCTGGTCTTGGACGGTGTGCGGCTTATTTATGAGCGGGAGCAGAAACGAAAGAAAAAATAAAGCAGATTCTCATGCCTTCTTCCCTTTTTCCGCCGGGTCGACTTTCTCAAAAAATTCCTGCTGGATCATCTTAATTTCCTCACGACCTGCGTGATGCGCATATACCAACCTGTAGAGCTTTAAGAACCCCTCCAACCCGGATTCGAGAGCCCCGACATTGCGCTGAAGTTCCTGAAAAACCGACAGCACGGGAACGCGGTGCGGTTCGGGCAGTTTCTGCGTGCGCTCTCCGCCGTTATGCAATTCGGACGCGATATTCGAGAACGAGTCGTGAATCGTGTGTGAAATCGCGCCCACGACGTCGCGCATATGTTTTGTCGCCTCGTCGGTTAAGCCGGTTTCCAGCAGGCGTTCTTCCTCGATTGCTCGTGCCACGCGAAACATCCTGCGTTCGTGCGTCGCTTGAATCACAATCGCCAGGTGCGGCAGTTCCATATGCTCTTTCCGGAAGTAGTCGTACGCTCCTAACTTCATCGCTTCCACGGCTACTTCTTCGGAGCCTGCCCCGGTCAGCATCACAACCGGTACTTCTATTTTCCGCTCTGCCATCCAGCGCAGAACGGCAAGCCCGTCCATCCCCTTCATGTCATAATCCAACAGAATAATGTCGAAGTGAGTATCCCCCGCTTCAAGCATGCTTATCGCTTCCTCACCGCTCCATGCGAACGTTGTCTCGTACCCCAATGTGTCCGATAGTTCTTTTGCGACTACGTTCACAAAATGCACTTCGTCGTCCACCAATAATATATGCAGGCGGGCGTCGGAGGACACAGTATTATGAAGCGGTATAATCATAGTGTGTTCGTGAAAAGGGGAAAAACCGTACGGGAGGCCGTTCGCACATTTCACAACCCAACATGATATTAATTGAGTTGGCGTGCGGTGATGCAGAGCACGGTGGAATTCAGCGTGTGACCGAATCGGCTTGTCGTGCTCCTTCTTTCTTGACAGCAGAACCGGATGCCGACGGCTGTTCTTGGCCAGTTTCCTTGGAGATCTCCACAATCGATTTAAGACCAGAAGCAAGAACGGCGAACTCCTGCTGAATCTCACGTAAAGAATGAGTGAAGTGCTCCCGGTCTTCGAGCCGAACAGAGGGTTTCAACCGTTGTTCAAAATCTTGAAGATGCATCGAAACAATCGTCAGAGCATTGCCCATGATTTGAGAAATGGCGTTCACCATGGCTTCACTGACGTGCGTGGATTCAGTCTTATTCTTTCGTTCTTGTTCCTGCCGCTCACGCTCCTGTCTCTCTTTGCGAAACAAGTACCGTTCGTACACCCCGTTCACGCTAATCGGGAGATGGAGAATGTCAATGAGTTCTTTCCGGATGTAATCGTATGCGCCCAATTTCATCGCTTCGACGGCAACCGTTTCGGACCCAGCAGCTGTCAACACGATAACCGGCGTTTCCATTTTCTGTTCGTGCATGCGTTGCAGGACATTTAAGCCGGACATACCCGGCATCCGGTAATCCAAGAGCACGACGTCGAACCGTTCCGTACTCAGAAGCTCCATCGCTTCCTCGCCGGACACGCAGTCGGTAATCTCATAATCGCCTCCATGCTCCAACGCACTGCGTACGGCAAGACGAAACGAGTCTTCATCATCAACAAGAAGAAGTCGCATAGAAACCCTCATAAATGAATGTCAATCAGTAATGCTTACGGAAGGCCGAACATCACAACCGATGCATTTGCAAAATCAACGAGTGGACCGAAATATAAACCGAGTACAAGAGTCGGGATAACTAGCGCAAGGAGAATGACTACCTGCGCCATAGGGAGAACAACCGGCTCAGCGCTTCCTTCCGGATCGCGCAAGAACATATTGCGCACCACCCGCACATAATAATACAGTGACACGACGCTATTCAGCGCACCGATGACAGCAAGCCAGACCCACTGTGCGTCCAACAATGCCGCAAAGAGATACAATTTACCGATAAAACCGGCTGTGGGCGGCAAGCCGGCAAGAGAAATGAAAAAGACCGTCATCGCTGTCGCGAGCAACGGCGCGCGGTGCCCCAACCCTTTGTAGGAATCGATATCTTCACTGCCGAGCTTGTTCGCGACAAGCATCACGCAGTAGAATGCGCCGAGGTTCATAAACAAATAGACCGCAAAATAAATCAAGATGGCGGCGATGCCTTTGTCGCTCAGCACCACTACGCCCATGAGCATGTAACCAGCATGTGCGATGCTGGAATACGCGAGCAGGCGCTTCAGGTTATTCTGCCAGACGGCGACAAGGTTGCCGAGCGTCATGGTCATGACAGCGAGAATCGCCACGAGATTATTCCACTCAAACCCCTGCAACGACGCCCACATCCCCGCGGGCAAGCCTGCAACATTGGAATCGATGAAACACGTTTTGAAGAAGCGGACCATCATCGCGAATCCTGCAGCTTTAGACGCTACCGAAAGAAACGCGGTAATCGTCACCGGCGCGCCTTCGTACACATCGGGCGTCCAGAAGTGGAACGGCACAGCCGAAATCTTATAGCCGAATCCCGCAATAATAAGAATGGTTGCAATGAGAAGGGCAATATAGTTCACGGGTCCCGCGGCGAGCGCTTGGTTCACCCCGAAGATATCCGTTGCACCCGTCAAGCCGAAGAGAATCGAAATCCCGTAGAGCATCAACCCGGTCGAGAGCGCGCCGTAAATGATATACTTCAGCGACGCCTCGCTGGAATCCGGCGCTTCCTTCGTATACCCGGCGAGAATGTACGAGGACAGGCTCGTCAATTCAATCGCGAGCACCATCATCAGCAGGTTCGTCGCTCCGACCATCAGGAACATTCCCAGCGTCATCGCAACCAACAGAGCGTAGTACTCGCTCATGCGTTTCGCTGTTTGCTGAACTTCCTCAGAGTATTGTGAGAACAGGATAATCACCACTGCACAGAGACTGATCAGCAATTTAAAATACGATGAGAACGGGTCTGAGACCACCATGCCCGAAAACAATGCCTGCGATTGGTCAAGTTGGGCAAACACGAACACCCCCGCTAATAAAACACCGACCAGCGCGAGGATAGCTGTAAAGTGTCCCTGGCGACGAGCAACAAGCCCTGAGATAAGCGCAATACAAAATGTTACCGTGAGCGCTGTCTCAGGAATGAAGCCGCGAAGATTTGCTATCAGTTGATCAATCATTAATTACCTTAAGGCGAAATACGAATCCCTTTTTTTGTCCCCCTTACAGATGGGCCCTGCCTGCCGGCAGGCGCGACTCGTTTTTTGAGTCGCAGGGGGTTTTACATATTAACAGAATGATAATAACCTCTACGGCACAATCGCCATCGTCGCGTCGGAAGTAACAATATCAACGAGATGGTTCAGCGAGGAGGTCATCAAATCCAACATGAGCGACGGATAAATGCCAAGCACAATAACGATAACCGCCAGCGGCACGAGCATAAAGAGTTCGCGGCCATTGATATCCGGAAGGTCTTTCCATTTTTCATTGGGTTGACCGAGAAACACACGCTGGAGTGTCCAGAGCATATACGCCGCAGTCAAGACGATGCCGATCGTGGAGGCGATGGTAATCGTACGGAACGTCTGGAACGCGCCTAAAAATGAAAACGCCTCAGAGATAAATCCACTTAACCCGGGCAAGCCGAGCGCGGCGAAAAATGCGACAGTCATGATGCCCGTGTATTTCGGCATTGTAATCGCCAACCCACCAAAGGCGTCCAGATCGCGCGTATGCGAGCGGTCGTACAGCACACCGACAATCAAGAAGAGCATTGCGGTGATGGTGCCGTGGTTGAACATCTGAAACACCGCGCCCACCATTCCTTGCGTATTCAACGCCGCCATGCCGAGCAAGACCACGCCCATGTGGCTGACGCTCGAATAGGCGATGAGTTTCTTGAAGTCTTTCTGCGCCATTGCGCACAATGCACCGTACACAATATTAATAAACGCGAAAATGGCGAGATACCATGCCGTATCACGCGCAATCTCCGGGAACATCGCATAGTTGACGCGCAAGATGCCGTAGGTCCCCATTTTCAGCAATACGCCTGCAAGAATAACGCTAATGGCAGTCGGGGCTTCGACGTGCGCGTCTGGAAGCCACGTATGGAACGGAAACATCGGTACTTTGATCGCAAATCCGATAAAGAGGGCGATGTACGCGAGGTACCGCCAATAGGTTCCCGCGCCGGCAAGTAACGTGCCCGGCTCGAAGTTCGCCTGGTCCATCATCGCTAACATGTTAAACGTGTGCATCTGTTCGCCCGTCGCCGGGTCGGTAATGAAGACGCTGAAATAGAGCGCGATGATCGCCAACAGCATGAGCACACTACCGAGCAACGTATAAAGGAAAAATTTTATCGCGGCATACTCGCGGCGCGGTCCGCCCCACACACCGATCAGGAAATACATCGGCAGGAGCATGATTTCCCAGAACACGTAGAAGAGGAAAAAATCCAGAGCAACAAACACGCCCATCATGCCGGTATCCAGCAAGAGAAACATCGCCATGTAGCCCTTGAGGGCTTTCTCGATATTCCACGACGCAAAGACGGCGATAAAACTGATGAGCGCGGTGAGGAGCACCATCGTCACGCTCAACCCGTCAACGCCCATGAAGTATTCAATGTGCACGCGCCCGAACCATGACAAGCCCTGCACGTCGATCCACGACGCCCGCTCGACGAATTGCATGCCCTCCGCGGTGTTAATACCCGCCATGCCGCGGTCGAAGTTCATGAATATCAGTCCGGCTAGTATCAACTGCAGGAATGTCGCTCCGGCGGCGACCCACTTCATGGTGCTTTGTTGCTCCTTCGGCAACATAAGCACGACCACCGCCCCAAGAATGGGCAGGAAGGTGATCCACGTGAGAATACCGATACCTAAGAATTCCATTGAACCTCCGTCAATAGCGAAATTACGTTAGCAAGTCTTACCTAAACCACAGGAAAAACACCATCACGCCGAACAGCACCCATGCAAGATACGTCTGTATTCTTCCCGTTTGTACTTTGCGCGTCAGTAATCCGAAGAACCCGGCGACGTACGCAACGAGATTCACCATCCCGTCCACGATACGGTTGTCGAACCCGCCGACGCCGACGTAAAACATAAAAAATGTCAGCCCGGCGACGCCGAGAGAAATCAGCCCGTACCATGCCACCAGCCAGACCGTCGTTTCCGGCGGCCAGATGGCGTTGCCGGTCACCCAGCCCGCATAGATTGAAATAACTCCGGCAACAACGAGGTACACGATTGCGCCGACGTTCCCTTCTTCCCAATTTTGTTTGGTACCGAGTGTAACGGCTTTCGTCACGGTCGCCGCGCCGTTCACAATGCCGTCAATAATCTTCTCATCAAACCAACGATAGGCGGCGGCAAGAGCATCTGTGCCCCTGACAGCTGTTGCCTGGTACAGCTCGTCAAAGTACCACTTGTTGGCGAGGAACGTATGCACCGGCGCGAGGGCTGTAGCGACTTTATCCGCATTGATTTTTTTCCAGTAATACGTTGCAAAGGCAATGAGAATACCCGTGCCGGCAACGAGCAATGAGAGAATCATCGCCGTCGTATGCGAATGGTGCAGAGCCTCGTTGAATTCCGCAATCCCCGCCGCCGCGACTATCGCCGGAACCGCCGATTCGGGACGGGGGATGGCGCTCATGAACCACCCATCTGCCGCACCGAACGGATTAAAACTATAGAACGCAAAGAACGACAACGCCGCGAACACTATGAGCGGGATCGTCATCGTTGTGGG
>DATCJD010000009.1:0-9229 GCA_036507435.1 Bacteroidota bacterium | reverse complement strand
GGCAATTTCCGTCGTGCCGCCGCCGATGTCAATCACCATGTTGCCGACGGGAGCGTCCACGTCCAGCCCGACGCCGATTGCCGCCGCCATGGGTTCTGCGAGTAAGTGAACTTCTTTCGCGCCCGCGTGTTCCGCGGAGTCGCGCACCGCGCGCTTTTCTACTTCCGTAATACCGGAGGGCACAGAGACGACGATGCGGCGGCTCGGCACCCAGCCGACGCTGATTTTCCTGATGAACTCGCGCAGCATGCCTTCGGCGATTTCAAAATCGGCGATGGCGCCATCTTTCATCGGGCGAATGGTGCGGATGTCGCGGTGCGTCCTGCCGACCATCTCCCGCGCCTCGTTGCCGATGGCGATAATTTTTTTCGTGTTGCGGTCGAACGCCACAATCGAAGGCTCGTTGAGCACGATGCCCTTGTTCCTCATCCAGATGACGGTGTTCGCCGTTCCGAGGTCGATGGCGATGTCCGATGCGAAGAGATTTAAGATGCCCATGTTTTTAGTTACCAGTAATCAGTTATCAGTTGTCAGAAAAAACTAATGTCGAAAATGTCGAATGCCCGTAAAGACCATTGCCACATTATTATCGTCTGCCGCTTTGATGACTTCCTCGTCGCGCACGGAGCCGCCCGGCTGGATGACCGCCGTCGCGCCGACCTTCACTGCTTCGAGCAAACCGTCCGCGAACGGGAAGAACGCATCAGACGCGACCGCGCAGCCCTGCAGGTCGAGTCCCGCGTCCGCCGCTTTCAACGCCGCGATGCGCGAAGAATCCACGCGCGACATTTGCCCCGCGCCGACGCCGAGCGTCCGGTCGCCGCGCGCGTAGATAATGGCGTTGGACTTCACATGCTTGGCGATTTTCCACGCGAACAGCAGCGCGTGAATCTCGTCGTCCGTCGGCTTGCGCTTGGTGACCGGCTTTAATTGGTCTGCGTACATCCGGTGTTTGTCCGGGTCCTGCACGAGCACGCCGCCCGCGACGGTGCGCATATCGTAGTCGTTCATCTTTCGCAAGTTGACGGACTGCGTCATCAGCCTGCGGTCTTTCTTTCTCATCAACAGGTCGAGCACGCGCGGCATATACTCTGGAGCGATAATGACTTCCAGGAACAGCTCGTTCAACGCTTCGGCGGTCGTTAGGTCGAGCGGCTTATTGACACAGACAATCCCGCCAAAAGCCGATTTTTTGTCCGTTTCTAAGGCTTTTTGATAGGCTTGGGGCAGGGTATCGCCGGAGCCGACCCCGCACGGGTTATTGTGCTTAATAATGACGGCGGTGGGTTCGTCGAACTCCGCACATAACTGTGCCGCCGCGTTAATATCCAAAATATTGTTGAACGACAGCTCCTTACCGTGGAGCTTCTGAAAATACTGGTCGAATTTCCCGTAGAGCGCGGCGGACTGGTGCGGGTTCTCGCCGTAACGGAGCGTCATCGCCTTGCGGTACGAGACGACGAATTTTTCCGGCATGTCGCGCTTCGGGTTGAACGATTCGAGGAACGACGACACGAGTGCATCGTACTGCGCCGTGTGGGCGAACGCCTCGCTTGCCAGGTCGAACCGCGTCTGGGCGGAAACGGCTCCGCTCTGTTCTCGCAATTCTTCTAAGAGCACGCCGTACCGGTACGGGTTCACGATGACCGCCGTGTGGCGATAGTTTTTCGCCGCCGCACGCACCATCGCAGGACCGCCGATATCGATTTGTTCAATTGCATCTTCGAGCTGTACGTCTTCTTTCGCGATTGTTTCTTCAAACGGGTATAAGTTAACGACGAGCAAATCGATTGGGGAAATATTGTGCTCGTTCAACTGCTGGACGTGTTTCGGGTTATCGAGCACCGCAAGCAGTCCGGCGTGAATAGAAGGATGAAGCGTCTTCACGCGTCCGTCTAATATTTCCGGGAACCCCGTCACCTCGGAGACCTGCTTGACGGCGACGCCCGCTTCATGAAGCGCCGTGTAGGTACCGCCGGTCGAAATGATCTCCACGCCGAACTCGGCCAGCCCTTTCGCAAACTCGATGATGCCGCGCTTGTCGGACACGCTGACGAGCGCACGGCGGATTGTTAATTGCGGTTCCGGCGTTCTCATGGTTGTTATGGTTGCAATGTGTTCGGTCGAATCCAAGCGGTTCTTCCGTTGATTTCCACCCGCCCTTCGGCAAATGCTCGCAGGGCTTCGGGATACAGCTCATGCTCTATTGTTAAGACCCGCGCGGCGAGCGTTTCCGGCGTGTCGCCCGGGACGATGTTGACTGCTTTCTGCATCACAATTGCCCCGCGGTCGTATTCTTCATCCACGATATGCACCGTCGCGCCGCTGATTTTTTCTCCTGCCTTCAGCACCGCCTCGTGCACGTGGATGCCGTACATGCCGTGCCCGCCGAATTTCGGCAGAAGCGCGGGATGGATATTCACAATTCTATTTCGAAATCGTTCGGTGACCCGCGAGGGGATTTTCTTGAGATACCCCGCCAGTGCGATGATGTCCACACGGTGCTCGTTTAACACAGAGAGAAGCCGCTCGATGTATTCCTCTTCGCCGGAAAATTGCTGTTGGCTCACGTGCACGGCAGGAATGGCATGCGCGCGAGCAAGTTCTATTGCTCCCGCTCCCGATTTGTTGCTCACGAGCACAACAACGCGCGCCGGAAGCGTACCACGCTGAATGGCGTTAAGGATAGCTTCAACATTTGAGCCGCGACCGGACGCGAACACCGCGATGTTCATGGGGAAAAAAGGCGAGTCCCGTTAGGACGGGCACCGACGTTCACTATACTACATACTGTGCTGAGCAATGTAATGAGAAGTTGAAGGATTGTCAACGAATCTGTGACGGGAAACCTCCAAGATTTCGAGAGCGTGCGTCGGGATACATCTCGGAGGTTTAGATTACATTGACTGTAGGACAAGCCTTGCTTGTGTCCAGCATTTGTAGGATATTCCTAAATTGTTGGCGGTTCTTGGAACACCCGATAAGGACTCTGTATGAAACTGCTCGTTATCTTGCTTTCATTTGTATGGACGCCATTTTCGTTCGCGCAGGTCGACACACAGCCGCAGGTGCGGCGTGCGCTGGAGTTTTTGAAAGCGATTGAAGCGGAGACCATCGCCGAGCAGATTGCCATTTGCGAAATCCCCGCGCCGCCGTTCAAGGAGCAGAAGCGGGCAGAATATCTGAAACGCCGGTTTACGGAACTCGGACTGAGCAACGTGCGCATCGACGCGGAGGGCAATGTCATAGGCGAACGGGCGGGAGAAACCGCCGGGCAGACGCTGGCGCTCTCGGCGCACCTCGATACGGTGTTCCCCGAAGGAACCGATGTGACCACCACGCGCACCGGCACAATGATTAAAGCACCCGGCATCGGTGACGACAGCCGCGGGCTTGCCGTCTTGCTCGCTCTCGCGCGGGTGTTGCAGGAGCAACGCATCGCGACGCGGGGCGCGATCATGTTTATCGGGACGGTGGGAGAAGAAGGCATCGGCGATTTGCGCGGCGTGCGGCATGTGTTCGCGCATGAACTCAAGGACAAGGTTACGCACTTTATTTCTCTCGACGGCACGGGACTGGGCATTACGCACCGCGCGGTGGGAAGCCACAGGTACAAAGTCAGGTTCAAAGGCCCGGGCGGGCACAGCTACGGAGCGTTCGGGATGCCGAACCCCGTCCATGCGCTCGGCAGGGCGGTGGAAAAAATCTCGCGCTTCGAAGCGCCGAAACAACCGAAGACGACATTCAACGTCGGACGCGTGGAAGGCGGCACGTCGGTCAACTCCATTGCCCATACCGTATGGATGGAAATGGATATGCGCTCGGAGAGCACCGAGGCGCTCGCGGAGTTAGACGCGAAATTCACGCGTGCCATTCACGCCGCGCTCAACGAAGAGAATGCATTCTGGAATCACAGCGTGAAATTATCGGTGGAGATTGACCCTATCGGCAAAAGGCCGACGGGCGAGCAGGCGGACGATGCGCCCATCGTTCGTGCGGCGCTTCGTGCGGACGCCGCGCTGGGCATTGTTTCCGACCTCTCGGCGGGCAGTACGGATGCGAACATTCCGATCAGCCTCGGTATTCCCGCTATCACCATCGACGGCGGCGGCACGGGGCGAGGCGCGCATTCGTTAGATGAAACATTCGACACAACAAATAGTTACCTCGGCACTCAGCGTGCGTTGTTGGTAACACTGGAGATCGTCGGGTTATCCAATAAAGCAAGCAATGGCAACTAACAAAAAACGTTCTCGCGGCTCGACCGCAAGAAAAAAAGCAAGCAAAGAACAATTGCGCGAAGACCCGGCGCAGGCTGTTGTCAAGGCGGATAAACACGTGCTCGGGCTTCTCGCCAAATTAGGCTCCAACGTCAACGAGTTGCACGAAGTAAGCTTCTGGATGTATTTTGCCGCAGAAGAGCGTGCATACAAAGCGGCGGCGGAGCTCTCTAAACAAGGATTTACCGTTGATGTCAGCCCGCCGCACGACGGACACGAGAAGTGGCTGTGCGTTGCGTTTCAGTATGTGGTGCCGCGCTTCCCCACGCTCGAAAAATACCGGAAACGGCTTACCGCGCTTGCCGAGCGCAACGGCGGCGAGTTTGAGGGCTGGGAAATTGAAGTGAAGGATAAATAGATTTACTGTCAGTGGAACCGGAGAAAGAGCACAAATGACGAAGACGGGTCACTCTGTCGAGCACCATTTTAACATTGATGCTGCGGAATACGACAAACTCATCCGGACACTCATTCCGCAGTATGAGACGATGCACGCGATGGTAGTGCGGTGGTGCGCAAGCGTACTTCCGGAGAAGCCGCGCGTGATTGACCTGGGCGGTGGAACCGGAGCGTTATCGGCAGCGGTGGCAGAACAGTTTCCACGCGCGGAAATTGAAGTATGGGATACCGACAAGAAAATGCTTGAGATTGCAAGTCGTCGACTCGCAAAGTACGGCAAACGGATTCAGCTCGTCGAGCGGTCGTTCGAAGAACCCTTGCCGGAATGCGATGGTGTCGTTGCGTGTATCTCACTTCATCATATCAAGGAAGCCGCGCGCAAATCTACTGTATACTCGAATATCCATCGGGCGCTCCGCTCGCCGGGAATATTTTCGAACGGCGACGCAACAATGAATCCGGAACACCGTACTCAACAGGCGACGTATGTACTCTGGACGGAATTCATGAAAAGCGCCGGCATCGAAGAACAGGATGCCCGACAGCATTTCGCCAACTGGGCAGACGAAGACAAATATTTTTCTTTGTATGAAGAATTTTCTGCCTTGAAAACAGCCGGGTTCGCGCACCCGGAATGTTTCTGGAAATACGGCCCGATGACTGTCTACGGTGGCATAAAATAGAATTGTCGATAAGGAGAACCGGTATGCGAACGTCCTTCATCTTTGTGTTGTCTCTGTTTAGTGTAGCGGTTTTTTCCGGTTGTTTCGAGGTCGAAACAAGTATCACCGTGAAGCGGGACGGAAGCGGCACGGTGCGCGAGCATGTCGTCCTGAAGAACGAAATGATCATCATAATGTTAAAACTGACTCAACAAATGAGAGGCGATGACGAAAAACAGGAAGGCGGGCAAGAACTCTTCGACCAAAAAACCTTACGCGAAAAAGCCGGCTCGATGGGCGAGGGGGTAACCTTCGTATCGGGAAAAGCTCTTACTGACGACGGAGAAGGCTACGAGGCGACATACGCGTTTAAGGACGTCAACACTCTGCGCGTTAAAACAATACCCGACTTCCAACAGCCGAACTCTGCAGGCGACCGCGACGAGGAAGAAGACCGGAAAGAAATTACGTTCGAGTTTCGGAAAGGCTCTCCCGCGACGCTGATAGTCTTTACGCCTCTTGTGGAACGCAACAAGAGGGAGTTTTCCGATGAAGAACAGGAAGACGAGAGAGAGAGCATCGAAACGGCGCGCATGTTGCTGAAGGATTTTAGAATTTCCACCGTCATTGAAATTGACGGCACGGTGGTGGAGAGCGACGCGACATTCCGCGAGAAATCGAGAATTATTTTGACGGATATTGATTTCGATAAGCTTACAGCCGACGAGAATCTTCTCCGTGCCGCCATGAAAAACGACAACCTGTCCGACGAAGAAGTCAAAGAGCTGATGAAAAAACATCCCGGACTGAAGGTCGAACTGAACAAGAAAACGACGGTTCGGTTCCGATAAAAAAATTCTTTTTTTTGTTTTTATTTTCCCGACCTAAAGGTCGGGGCTATAGCCACGTCCTTCAGGGCGTGGACACGAAATCAAAAAAAATATTCCGCGTTTTAACCCGATTCCGAAGGCTTACTCATGAATACACGCGCCGCAGTATTATATAAGACGAACACTCCTTTTGTTATTGAAACATTGGAGCTTGCCCCGCCCCGCAAGGGGGAAGTGCTCCTGAAGGTTGCGGCGACAGGCGTCTGCCATAGCGACTGGCACTTAGCTACCGGAGCGACGGCGCACCCGTTGCCGGTCGTGGTGGGGCACGAAGGCGCGGGGGTAGTCGAATCCATCGGCGATGGCGTGACTCGCGTAAAGCCGGGCGACCACGTAGCGCTTAACTGGGCGCCGAGTTGCGGCACGTGCTTCTATTGTACTAACGGCAAGCCAAGCCTGTGCTCAACCTACGTCGAGCCGGTCTGGGCGGGTACGATGATGGACGGTACGACACGGTTTTCGAAAAACGGCAAGCAATACTATCATTTTAATGTACTGGCATGTTTTGCGGAGCGAGTGGTGGTGCCGCAGGAATGCTGTGTGCCGTTGCCGAAGGAAGTCCCGCTGACAATCGCCGCGCTCATCGGCTGCGCGGTCACGACGGGCGTCGGAGCGGTGTTGAATACCGCGCAAGTTAAACCGGACAGCGCGGTTGCCGTGTTCGGCGCGGGCGGCGTAGGTTTGAGTGTCATCATGGGAGCGAAACTTGCCGGTGCGCGCACGATTATCGCCGTTGACCGCCACGAAGCGAAACGAGCGATTGCCTCCAGCCTCGGAGCAACGCACGTATTAATTAATCCGGCGGACCCTGTGAAGGAAATAAAGAGTCTTACAGACGGACGCGGAGCGGATTATGTGTTCGAGGCTATCGGCATACCGGCGCTTCAAGAGCTGAGCCTCCAAGCGGCGCGTCCCGGCGGGACGATTATTCTCGCGGGAATTTCGCCTATGGGCAGTAATACCAATCTCCCCGGCGCCATCATTACGCGGCAGGAGAAGACCATCATGGGGTCGTACTACGGCACGGCGGACCCCGCACACGATTTCCCCCGCTACGCGGAATACTACCTGCAGGGCAAGCTCCCGCTCGACAAGATGATCTCGAAGTCCTATCCGTTAGACAACATTAATGAAGCGTATGCGGAGATGCTCACCGGCGCGATCGCGCGGAGCGTAGTGGTGTTTTGAAGTGGGAATGGGATCCCGCACAAAGGCATAGCGGGGCAGGCGCGGAAAAAGCGGATTGGGCGGATAAAAGCGGATTAGAAGAAGAGCGTAATAACATGCGTGATTTGTTATCCTGTTATTGCACGAGCAATCCTTGCAACTAAACGATTTTCTTCAGTATCTTACGCCTCACACCCCTGCATTTATTCAAAGGAGTTACTTCATGGCGCGACGGATTCTTTCTCTCATATTTTTCATGATACCCATTATGACACACGCACAACAACCGACCATCGAATATACTCTCGGCATGTCGAAGCCCTCGACGCACCTCATGGAAATCGAGCTCACATACAGCAACCTGCCCTCCGGCGATGCGGCAATTGACCTGAGCTTGCCGGTCTGGCGAAGCGGGCGTTATGTCGTCTTCGATTTTGCCGGCGGGATACAGGATTTCTCCGCCGTGGACGGCAACGGCAAACCGCTCCAATGGTCGAAGACGGATAAAACCACATGGCGCATCCAGAAACAAGGCTCGGCGAAATTCACCGCCCGCTACAAGATGTTCGCGAACGAATTCAACTTCCGCACGAAGGGATTGAACGACGAGCATTTGTTCGTCGACCCGCAGTCGTCCTTCATGTATATCGAACAATACCGGAAACTTCCGCTCACGATTTCGATCAAGCCGTACGGCAACTGGCGCGTTACCACCGGACTCGACCCCGTGAAGGGCAAGAGCAATACATTTACCGCGCCGAGTTTCGATTATTTTGCGGACAGCCCGATTGAAGTCGGCACCCAACAAGAATGGGAATTTGAGGTGGACGGTAAAAAGCACGTGCTGATGATTTCCGGTGAGGGAAATTACGACGCAGAAAAAACGGTGAAGGACCTCACCACCATCGTTGAACTGCACAAGGAATTCTGGGGCGTATTGCCGTACGAGCGGTACTACTTTATGGTGCATTTGATGGCAAACCCCACCGGCGCGACGGAGCATATCAATTCCAACGTGTTTGATATCAGGCCCTATGTATTTCAAACTCCCCAGGGCTACCGCGGGTTCCTCGGTACGGAGGTGCATGAATTTTTCCATACGTGGAATGTCAAACAACTCCGCCCCAAGGGAATCAACCCCTACAACTTTGTGAAAGAAAATTACACGGAAGAGCTTGGCATTGCCGAAGGAACGACGGATTATTATACCGGTGTGCTGATGACGCGGCTTGGGTTTACAACGCAACAGCAATACCTGGACAGTCTTGCAAACACTATCCGCGGCGACCGCGAACGTCCGGGCAACCTCAAGCAATCGATGGCGGAATCGAGCTTCGATGCGTGGATAAAATTCTGGCGGAATACAGAGGAATCGGTCAGCTACGAATCGGATTACTACGACAAAGGCTCGAACGTCAGCATGATGCTGGATTTGGAAATTCGCCAGCGCTCGAAGAACAAATACTCGCTCGATACCGTGATACGGACGATGTTTGAAAAATTTCCGTTGAGCGGCACGGGCTACACGCTCGCCGATTTACGGAAGGTCTCGGAAGAATACTCTGGCGGCAGCCTCAAAGAATTCTTCGATAACTATGTCTACGGCACGAAGCCACTCGATTGGGAACAGTATCTTAGCTATGCCGGCCTGAACCTTGCGTCGCGAGATACGGTCGCAAAGCCATGGCTGGGCATTTTTGCCGGCGGCGACAGGCTGCGCGTATTCCGGGTCCTTGCCGGCTCGCCCGCGTACGTAGCGGGCATCAATGTGGGCGATGAGATCCTCGCGCTGAACGGCTACCGTACGAACGCGAACGACCTGAACAACCGC
>DATCJD010000008.1:0-6169 GCA_036507435.1 Bacteroidota bacterium | reverse complement strand
AAGTTCCCGCTCTCAGGCGACCCGGTTGCCGGGACGGGATTCCTTGACGGAGCGGGAACGCTCTATTCATTCGCCCCGGGCGACCGCCGTATTCTGTTGAATACCGGTCCGTTCCGCATGGCGCCGGGCGATACCCAAGATATCGTCATGGGCGTTGTTGCCGGTCTCGGCGCGGACAGGACTTCGAGCGTCGCGGTAATGAAGGCGAACGACAACTCCGTGCAAGAGACGTTCGACCTGCTCTTCCAGGTCGCGCGACCGCCGAAGAGCCCCACTGTGAAATTCAGCGAAATGGACGGAGAGGTGCTCTTTGAATGGTCGAGCGACGTCGCGACCATCAATGACACCGAAACCAGAATCGTCACGCCGGGCGACTACACGTTTGAAGGATACAACGTGTACCAGTTCCCGTCGGCAGGGGCGCAATTGTCCGAAGCGCGACGCATTGCGACCTATGACCTTGTGAACGACTATGGGACGATCAACGACAACGTGTTCGACCTTGTGGCAGGGCAATTCCTCCTCAAGCCGGTACAGTTCGGCACGAATATCGGCGTCAAGCGCTATTTCCGGTTCAGCCGCGATTTCGTGCGCGATATCGACAAGCTGTATAACGGCCAGGAGTACTACTTTGCCGTCACGGCATACTCGCGCGCAGCGCTGCCGGGCTATACGGCGGCTCTCGAGTCGAGCCCGCAGATTGTCACCGTTCGGCCCAAAGTCCCGTTCGGCAAGGTGATCAATGCGGCGTTCGGGGATAGTTTGGACGTGACGAAGAACGGCGCCAGCGACGGTCAAGTGGTAGCGCTCGTCGTCGACGAAGCGAGCCTCACCGGCGACGCGTACCGGGTGAACTTCGCTGCCGACGCGACATGGAGCGTGACCAACACGACCAAAAGCACGACGGTCGTGAGCGGATACGCCAACCAAACGGCTGATGATTTGGATGAGAATTTTCCGATCGTCGAAGGCATGCAGATCAAAGTCTATGGCGCGCCGAACGATGCGAAGGACTTCCAGCACGTCGCGAACCCTTCCGGTCCGATTGACCCGCCGTCGTATGCCGCGTGGGGAGCTGCTTTTAACGGTTGGAATTTTCCAGACCCGAGCGTTCAGACCGCACCGTCTGCCGACTGGGGTGGCGGTTCGTGGGGTGTTAATCAGGGTGGGGCGGCAACAGGTTCGTACTCTACCTTCGTTTCGCGGGTCTTCCGCGGCTCCAACTTTACCCGATTCGTTCCGTACGACTTCGAAATGCGTTTCACCGCCACGGGCGGAAAAGCGTACATGGCGTTCTCGACAGGCTCTATCGTCGATGTGCCGTTTGAGTTGTGGAACATCGGTATCAACACCCCGAACGACCCGTCGGACGATTACCGGATGGTTCCCTGGATCTTCGATGAGGACGGAAACGACGCCTTCAGCTTGATGCAGATCGACCATGCCCTATCCGGCGGAGATAACGACCCGTACACAGACTGGGTCTATTGGAGAGAGGTGGTGGACAAGAGCCCGGGTCAAAACGGATACCTGACCGAGTTCGAGAACCTCGGGGCGGCGTATGATACCGACCCGACTTCTGGGGCGAATACAGGTGCGCACGCTGAAGTGATGGCGCGCGTGGTTCTGTGCAACTTTAACGGCGGTTCGGTGGCCGACCCGACCTTCCCGGCTAATGTCAACGCTGTCATGCCGGCGACAGGGAACGTCCTCCGGATCGTCAGCACGAAGCCGAATAGCCCGGCCGTCACGTATACCTTCAGCACGTCTGGCAAGAATGCTACGACAGGAGCGGATGTTGAGAAGCAGAGTGCGGAAAAGGTCGGCGTCTATCCGAACCCGTACTATGCGTTCAACTCGGCGGAGACGAACCGGTTCTTCAAGTTCGTGACGTTCAACAACCTGCCGCGCAAGGCGACCTTACGCGTCTTCAACCTGGTGGGCCACTTGGTGCGCACCTTAGAGAAAGACGATGCCGCGCAATTTCTGCGCTGGGACCTGAACAACGAGGCGCTTTTCCCGGTGGCGAGCGGCATGTACATCGTCCATATCGACATGCCGGATATCGGCGTCACGAAAGTGCTCAAGGTTGCGATTATTCAAGAACAAGAAGTTCTGGATTCCTACTAAGCCACGCATAAGGAGAAACAAACATGACTAAGAGAATTCTATACACAGCGTTGATGGTCTGCGTGGTGCTTGGAGTCGTTGTTGACAGCGTCTCTGCGCAGAACAAGCGAACGGGCACTGCTGCCGCGACCGAGTTGCTGATTCCGGTTGGCGGTCGCGACCTTGCCCTGGGAGGCTCCACGATAGCAACCTCTACAGGCTTGGAAGCCATTTATTGGAACCCTGCCGGTTTGGGCCGGATGACAAGTTCCGCCGAAGGGATGTTTTCCAGCATGACCTGGATTGCCGATATCGGCGTTACCTATGGAGCGGTGGGCGCTCAGTTCGGGGATATCGGCGTCGTTGCCCTGAGCGTGAAGTCGATTGATTTCGGCGACATCCCTCTGACGACGAACGACGACCCGGAGAATATTTCGGGACGATTCTACTCGCCGACGTATGTGACGGTCGGCTTAAGCTATGCCCGCGCATTGACGGACGCCATTTCTGCCGGCGGGTCGCTCAAGCTGGTCAACGAGCAGATCGAACGCGTGAGCTCCTCGGGTGTTGCACTTGATTTTGGCGTGCAATACCGCGGCTTGGTCGGCGTCTCTGGCTTGAATCTTGGCGTCGCCGTGAAGAACATCGGTCCGCAAATGCAGTACGAAGGCTCCGGACTCTACCGGGATGCCCTTGCCCGCGACGGCAACCGTCCGACGCAGAAATATAAGAGCGAAACGGCGACCTTTGAGCTTCCGTCGACGGTCGAAATCGGGTTGGGCTACTCGGGCACCGCAAGCGACAACATGGTGTGGAGTGTGACCAGCTCGTTTACGAACAACAACCTCTACCTCGATGAATACCGTGTCGGGGGCGAGATTGGCGTGATGATGCAGGAACTTCGCCTCTTCGGCCGTGTCGGCGTGGGGATGGTTCCGCAGGCTGAAGAGAATGCGGACATCTTCGGCAGCACGTTTGGTTTCGGTCTCGGTTACTTGACCGGTGGACTGGACCTGTCGGTGGATTACGCTTATCGCCAGGTTGAGTTCTTCGACGCCAACCAGGTTATCTCCATCAAGGTCGGCTTCTAAAGTACAGTTCATGAATTTTCCAAAGGTGTTGAGCCTTTGGAATGTTAGTAGAAATGAAAAGGGCTGTTCTGAGCAATCGGAACAGCCCTTTTTTTTGTCATATCGCATTACTGTATTCGTTTCTACATTGAAGAGGGGAATTATTAATATTAAATGAATGTTATTAAATAAAAAAAATGTTAATATTTAAGGCTTATTTCATCAATACCCTCTAAACCTATGAAACGTCTTTTTAGTCTCTCATTGTTTGTCAGTTATTTTTTGTGCGGGCTACTCCACGCCCAATCCTACTTTCCAGAAGTAGGTTCTGCGGCTGTTCACCAACGAACACTCGACCTCAAGAGCAATTTACACGTTCTCTCGATTGCGCTCCAACCCGGTTTTGAAGACCTGGCGTCATTGGCGTATTTCCGCATGGGAAAGGGCGCCAAGGTCATGAGCGTGTACGCCACGAACGGCGAGGGCGGCGAGAGCGACGTCCGTAGTGAATATCCACCGCAGTTAGCGGCAGTGCGCCGTGAGGAAGCGGCGAAAGCGCTTCGTCATCTCGGCGGGGAAGTGTATTTCTTAAATCTTGTCGATATCCCTTCGGCAGTAAATACAGAAGAGATCCGCGAACAATGGCACGCGGATTCCGTGCAGAACCGGTTGATGAAAATTATTTCGCAATTTCGTCCTGACCTTATTCTGATCGCCCGCGACCAGGAAAGCGAAGGACCGAGTGTTCGGTGGAAAGTGCTCGTGGAAGACGTCCTGCGTTCCGTTGAGCGGTTGCGGTTTCAGATAGGGGATACCCCGCCGAAAGAATTGCCGCCATTCGCGCGCTGGACGGTAAACCGTGTTCTTTCCGACGATGGAACGGGGATGGGTGTGGGCTTGCCGATTGCCACCAGCCACACTGTGTGGAAAAAAACATATGATGTATTCGCGAAAGAAGCGGCTCAACAGTATGCCTCGATGCAACTCCAGCGTTCGCAGTGGAACACAGCGAAACGTGTGCTCTATCAAACAGTGTACCCCAAGGGAGCTAAAAAATTACGGACGCCGGATGAAGGGTTACCAGAGGTTGTCCCGGCTGAACTTCAGCCCATTAAACTGCTTGTTGATAAAGTAGTCCTTGGCGCTTCAACACTGTCCGATGCACAAGCTTCCTCGCGGCCTCGAGCGTTGCTGAGACAACTCGCTGATGCAGTAGAACCGATTGACGTACGCCTTGCCTTCGTCGCCGAGAAGCCAAGCCGAGAGCGAAAAATTCTCCTCGACTGGAAAGAGGGTCTCGAAAACCTTCGTCGTACTCTTCTCGGCGTCACCGTCCGGTTCACTATGCCGGAAACGACCGTGACCGATTTGCAATTGGTCTATATGGCTATTGACACGGTGACGGGTTTGAGTGATTCGGGAAAGACCGAAGTGTATTTTCCGGCAGTAGGACGAGGGTTGATTCTGGATGAGCAGTTGCAAAATCGACAGCCGCTACGGCTGAAGGAGAACTACCGGTTATTGTTTCAACAAGCGACCCCGTTCAGCTCTCCGCATTGGATGTTCGGGCTTGAAGATCACACGTTAGACCGCCCTCTGTATTTTTTTATTATTCATAAATCTACAAGGCGAGAGGAAAATTTTGTCCACCGGACAATTATCCCCATGCAGTACGCACCGCGATTTGTGTCGGAAGTCCTCACGCCGATTGTTCTTGCTGTGCCGGGTGAACGGCTTCCCATTCGCCTGATGAATAATTCGCGTGACGGTGTTCGAGACCAAATTCATGCAAACGACTCTGCTGTCGTGTCTACTCGAAGCCTGTTTAGATTAAATGAAAAGGGTGCGGAACACACCGATACGCTGATACTTAACTGGGTTGGGGAACTACCTGAGGGCAGTCATTTGTTACCTATAAAGATTGGAGAGAATCAAATCGGTTCGTACCTCGCTCGTCGTTTCGCGGTGAATGTCGATTCTTCGAAGCGCATCGGTTTTGTTGAGGGTATAGCGTCATCGTCAACGCGCGAAGCTCTTCGCCGTCTCGGTGTACAGGTTACCGATTTGGACATCGATGACATTGATGCACCGAAACTCTCAGCGCTTGATGTGTTGGTGATCGATAGACGGGCGTTAACCGTCCACACAAGATTGTCAGAAAAAAGGGAAGTGTTGAGCCGATTTGCAGAAGGCGGCGGACATGTCGTGATTTTCGCTCAAGACGCAGGCGTATGGAATTCTGCCCCGTTGATGCCGGGAATCTCATTGAGGCGCTCAATATCATACTCGCCACTTTCGCCGTTTGTTCTTGACAGCTTGAGTACGTTCTCACTTGTACCGAATAATCTTAGCGAAGATGACTGGTCGAACTGGCTTTTCAGGCAATCGTTTAATTCGGTGACACTCGGCGCAGGAACGGCGTTCGGTGTCCTTTTCCGTGATAAGTTGACGAACAACCCGCTCATCGTCACCCATAAAGTGGGAACCGGCCGCTTCACCTATATTGATATGGATTTACAACAACAGTTGATGAATATTCATGCGGGAGCGTTTCGATTGCTTGCAAACATTCTTGCATCTTGATATATTATATACGTTAAGGAGTGCACTATGAACGTTGTGCGAATACTGACAGTAGCCGTGTTGCTCTGTCTCGTCTCACAAGAGCTTTCGGCATGGCAGATACCGACGACAAATTTCGTGATGAATGTGGATTATGCAAGATTCCAGTATGACCAGGAGTCGGCATACATGGAAATCTACTATGGATTTTATCCTAAGCTTATCACGTTTCATCAAACAGGGGGTGCGTACTCCGGCGCGGTCATCCTGAAGACGGACCTCCGCGATGCGGTATCCCATACCGTTCTACGCAGTGAGCATTCGCTCCTGCCGGTCTCGTTTGCCGATACAGGCGCTATTTCTGCCAGCGGCGGTTTCTTGACCCAGGCGGGGTATGCCTTGCCGTTTGGAGAATATCTCTTGCATGT
>DATCJD010000007.1:0-3825 GCA_036507435.1 Bacteroidota bacterium | reverse complement strand
GTACTGTGGATTCCTCAAATGCAATCGGTAAAGTTGATACGCAGACCGGGCGCCAATAAACGATACCACTTGTTTTTCTTCGCGCTGGAGCCACGAGGTGAGCAACGGGAAGGGCGCTACGCCAAGTCCGCCTGCTACGATTAACGCAGTGTCAAAATCTCCCCGATAGCCGAACGAGACACCAAGCGGACCTAACACATCGAGCGTATCACCGGAACGCTTCTCCGCAAGCAATCGAGTACCTGCTCCAACGACGTTGAACAGTATTTCGACAAGTTCGCCATCAACTCGCGAGACGCTAAAAGGGCGTCGGAGAAATGGCGCGAATCCGTCGCTTGTTCGAATATTCACAAATTGCCCGGGCAGAGAAGTCTGGGCAATTTGTTCCGAACGAAAACGTAGAACATACAAACCATCAGCAACTTCTTCCTGAGAGCTAACCGAAACAATGTGTTGTGCGGCCATTCAGCGATCAATCCTCGTTTTCACTGTATCGGGTTTTGCTCCCCTGCCCTGCGGCAATCGGCGTGTACGGATATCATCATCAAATTCGGGGGGGGGTGCGTTTACCCCAGGTTTTGACTCAACGGGCGGCTGTTCCGGCTTTGCCGGTTGTGCAGGTTTTTCCTGTTTTTGTTCATCTACAGCCCCTGCAATTTTATTCTTGACTGCCGACGCATACGGCGAAGTCTTATGCTGTTCCGCCACAGCTCGATAGTACATCAACGCACTGTCGGGCATATGCAGTTGATGCTCATAAATCCAGCCCAATGTATATTGGCTTTTTGCGGCAAGCGGGGAGGGAGGGATAGCGCCGACAATGACTTTGAGGTGCTCGATCGCTGAGTTGTAGTCGCCCGACCAAAGAAGCGATTCGGCAACAGCATAAGCTTCGTCATCTTCCTCCGTAGTTCGCACAGCGATTTCTATTCCCAGTATTCGACGCACTTCATTCGCATAACTGGACCACGAGTACTCATCGAGAATAGTATGATATGTTTGAGCAATGTCTTCCGGTGAAGCATACTTCAGTGCTTTCTTGAGCTCAGCAAGAATGAAGAGCGTTCTCGGCGCCCGCGTCGAATCAATCTTCCACTCCCAGGCGCGTTCAAACCACACAAGCGCGGAATCAGGAATTTCCATCTCGGTATAATAGATTTCGCCGAGGTCATAGGCAATTCTTGCGCGCACTGTACGCATCGAATCCGGATTTAACGGTGTAAACGTGGCGACATATTTCGGCTCTGCCGGAGGAGCAACAACAAGGGAGTCTAACAATACTTCTGCGCTGTCTGCCGCCATCGAGGCTGTATCCGGGGGGACTAATTGAAGGAACTGTTCCGGGTATTTTTTCGCACTATCTGAAAGCACTACCAAACTGTCATTCTTGAGCAAATCCCGTTGATACGACACGAGCCTTAACAGAGCGTTTTCACGCTTACGCGCTTCCGAGAAAGACGCAAAGGTCTGCACTGCCGATGCTCGAACATAATACGATGCTGCGCGTTGGTAATCTCCCTCCTGTTGTTCATAATATTGTGCAAGCGCAAATGAGGCACGAGCGCCGTGTTCTGTTCGAGCGTATGTTGTATCCATAAACTGATATTCCGTGACTGCATCATCCGTAAAACCGCTTGCAAGAAGCACAGCCGCATATTCCAATCGTGCCATCGGATGGTACGGCGCAAACCGGTAATCGTCAAGTATTTCTTCCGCTAAGAATAAGGCCGTATCGTACCGCTTTAATGCGGAATACCCCCGTACAGCCTGAATACGTCCATAGTAGTTTAACGAAATATCCGAGACGCCCTCTTCATAGACTTCGATGAACGCAGTATTCGCCTTTTCATACTCCTTGAGTGAAAAAAACAAATCCCCTACTTTCGCATTTGTACTGGCACGCCTGTAGCTATCATTGATGTATTCAAGAGCTTTTGCATAGTGAAGAATGGACTGATTGAGGTCGTTTTCTTGTTCAGCCATAAGCCCAAGCAGGGAGTACGCTTCAGAAGCGATTGTCCGCTCACCTTCCTCGACACCATCCTGCGCTACTTGCTGTGCGATTGTTTTTGCTTCATCTACTTTACGCAATCGTTCAAGCGTTTTGGCAAACCAGAGCCGGCTTTCCAACACTAACGAACTGTTCGGGTATTGGGCGAGAAGTTCGGAAAATTTCCGTTCGGCTTTGAGATAGTCTTGGAGATGAAAATATGATTTCCCGATAAGCAAGATAGCGTCGTCCACCAGAGCGCTTTTCGGATAAAAAGAAAGAATGCTCGAGCATTTGTCGATGACGGCATTAAATTTGTCGCGGGGAATGGGAACTGCCGCCGGAGGCTTTTGGCTGAGGATTGCTTTCGCCTTTGCGTCTCTTTCGGCGAGCATGAGGGTGTTTTCCGCATCATCAAAAATCTTCTGGGCATTATAGTAGGCATTGAAATAGGAAACGGAATTATCGTAGAAGAGCGAAAGCGAATCACCGATTGGTTCAAATACCGAGCAGGAATAAAAAATGCCGCTGAGAACAATGAAAAGGATGGAATGAAGGAAAAGCCGGACTCTATTCATATCAATACTAATATAGTAAAAGCTGTGTTTTCTTGCAAGATTATGAAGTTTTCTCATTAAACCTATTACTCTGGTACTTGTCTAACTTTATGAATACAACGCAATAACACAAGGAGAACGCCGTATGAAATACAAACACGTAATACTCAGCATATTGTTCCTCGCTATGGGCAGTACAGCCGTTTTCGCTCAAGAGATGAGAATGAGACGGGATGATGCACCTCAAATGGATATGATGAAACGCCTGAATTTAAGTGAAGAACAGCAGGCTCAAGTCGGCAAGCTACGCACCGACTTCCAAAAACAGCAAATCACGATCCGCGCAAAAGTACAGCTTGCGCAAGTGGAACTGCGGGAACTGATGCGGGCAGACAAGCCGGATAAGGCGGCAATCGAAAAAAAGATTCAAGAAACCTCGCAGGTTCAAGCACAGCAACGTCTCGCACGCGTCAATCATTTGCTTGCCGTACGCGCTCTTCTGACGCCGGAACAGCAAAAAATGGCGCGTGAAGGAATGAGTGAACGGTTCCGAGAAGGATTGAATAAGCGCGGCTTCCGGAAACACATGTTTCAAGGACGAGGCTTTCGCGGTGAAATGTTTGAACGCAGATTCGAGGGCAGAATGCGCGGGTTTGAAAACCATATGGAACGAGACCGAGACGAATAACGATCTCAATTCCTCAAAATAAAAAAAACGGTCAGCTGGGATTTCAGCTGACCGTTTTTTATACCTGTAAGTCGCCGGACGGTGGACGAACGATTACTTCCTCCACATGCACGGAATCCGGTTGAACTGATAGCTGGTATACTAATGTCGCCACGTCAAGAGGCGACATCATCGCTTTAGAGTAACGTTTACGCAACTTGCGGGTCCACATCGGCGTCATGACAGCGCCGGGATACACATTCATTATCTTCATACCCCGGTCTCTCACCTCCGCTCGGAGTACGTCCATGAGCGCTTCTGCGCCGGATTTTGCCGTCGAATACGCGGCAGACTTCGTGTACGTCGTTTTTGCGGCATACGAGAGTATGTTAATGATTGTTCCTCTGTTCTTCCTCAGCATTGCGGGTAATACTGACTTACTGGTCAAGAACAGGCTCCGCAAATTGGTCGAAAGGATATCGTCAAATTCATTCGTGGGAGTACGAAGAAATTCATTGAACGACGTTACCCCAGCATTATTAATAAGAATATCAATCCTCCGGTAACGTTTCAGAATACTGCTTGCCGTGCGCTGAATATCGCCCTCCTTC
>DATCJD010000006.1:0-6855 GCA_036507435.1 Bacteroidota bacterium | reverse complement strand
GAGCCTGCCGCGACAAAGGCGTAAGGACCGACTTTTGAATCATCCAAAACAATCGCGCCCATGCCGATTAAACAATAATCACTTATAGACGCGCCATGAAGTATTGCCCCGTGCCCCACAGTGACGTTCGAACCGACTGTCAACGGGTATTTCTTATGCGTCACATGCAGGGTACAATTGTCCTGAATGTTCGTCCGTTCACCGATGCGGATATAATTCACATCCCCGCGAATAACGGCATTGAACCATACACTGCTGTGCGCGCCGATCTCAACATCACCGATAATCTGCGCGCCTTCGCGGATGTAGACGCTTTCATGGATTTTCGGGAGAATACCCTTGAACGGATGAACCAATGCTAATCTTTCTCCTGTGCGATTGGGGGATGCCAACCGGCACGGTTCCATTTGACAAGTTCGATATAAATACTGCCGATCAACACTTTCATCCTAGCAACAATAGGCACCCTCGCATCATCGTTACTGAACCAGCCGGAGAACGCACCGGTCATGCCGAACACGCCAGAGTAATGCGCCCTGCCTTGGATCTCCAACACATCGACGGGCTTATCCTCTAAAGCGTCAATTTCAATTGAGGACCGTTTATTCAGGAACGCGATGGTCGTTTTGACCGCCTCGTTCCCGATAACCGTCGGGACATTTACCTGCCCCTGCCGGAAGAGATGCTTACGGGCGAAAAAGAACAGTGACAGCCCGTCCTGAGCTTTTTCGGTCAGAGCTACCGTATCAACATGCTCAACGACACGCGAACCACCGAACTTTTGACTACTTTTTTCAACGAGCACCCTATTCTGCTCGTAGTCAAAAGAATAAGAGAGGAACGCTAACTGCTCCTTACTGCTGTCCGTACTTACCCATGTGTAGGAGAAAACATCCTCGTCAAATTCGCTTTCAAACAGAACATGGAGGTCAACAAACGGGAGACCGGGAGCAGAGTTGATAAACGCCTGAGCACGGTACACAAGCCTGCCATTCCGTTCTGAGACATCAGTAATACGGATGCGGATAGAACCCAGCGTGAAGAACGAATAACTAACCCGGTACTCCAACTCCTCTCCCACCTGTAGGAGCGTATCGGGCACAAGGAATTCTACCCGAGCTGGCGATGCTAAGGAGGAAACGTGTAACCCTCCTGCAACGGCAAGAATCCAGATAAAGAACGCTCTGGGTAGAATGTACGCGGTGCGTTCGGTGCGAATATTACCTCACTGCTGTAGCAAACTTTTCTGCTTCCGGAAATACGGCTACGGCTTTCTGGAATTGCTGGTCGGTATCAAGCATGATAGCCGCATACCCGTCGGCATTCCAAATGCGCCGCGCGATTTCCGCCTTCAGTCTTGTCTTCAAGAAGTTCAGGTCTTTCTGGAATTCTTTCTCCTCGATGGTCACCTCTCTCTTCGAAATGAACTCTTTGAAATCTGCCATCATACCGTCTGTCATGTCGAAGGATTTCTTGAATGCGAGCACATCTTTGGCGTAAGTCGTACGAATACGTTGTCCCTGTGTATCGAGATAGTCTTTAATATATTGGAAGAATAAATCTCTGCGAGCGATGTTCAAAGTCAAGGCAGTAAGCTCGTACCCCTTCACGATGTAATCAGGCGTAATGCCGCCGCCGCCATACACCATGCGTCCGCCGTTCGTTTTGAATATGGGGCGGGCGGAATCGCTCTCTGATTGATGTTCCAGGTTCTCGCCTTCTTGTTCATCCCGTTGGAATGCTTCGCGTTGGTATTCATCGCGTTCTTTGCCTTCGTAGGCGCGCTGAATCAAACGGCCGCTGGGCGTGTAATACGTTGCGATAGTCAGGCGAAGAGCAGAGCCGTCGGATAGCCTCCATTGCCGCTGTACCAAGCCTTTGCCGAACGTCGTTTCTCCGACCACCAATCCCCGGTCCCAGTCTTGAATCGCCCCGGCAACGATTTCACTTGCGCTTGCCGAAGCGTTATTCACCAACACAATAACCGGCAATTTTTCGTAGGCGTCGCCGGTCTTGGCAAAGTACACTTCATCAAACTCCGACCGGCGCGCTTTGGTATAGACAATCTTCTTAGGGTTCTCGCGTGTGCCGCCGTCTAAAAATAAATCCGCCATTTGGTACGATTGCTCAAGATACCCGCCGGGATTAAAGCGCAAATCCAATACCAAGCGCTTCATGCCCTGCTCTTTTAACGATGACAACGCGCGCTGAATCTCATTGTATGTTTGCTCGTTAAATTTATCTACGGCGATATATCCTACCTCATTATTATACATAATGGATGCGACAACACTGACGAGAGAGATTTCGTCCCGCGTGATTTCGTACTCCATCAATTCTTTGACACCGGGCCTGGCGACGGTAATATGTACCTTCGTCCCCTTCGCTCCCCTTAAACGAGAAGTGACCTGGTCTTCTTTCGTTGGACCGTTTTCGACAGTTTTATAGCCGACAGAACTCGTGTCATTGATCTTCACTATCCTATCGTTGGCAAGCAAACCTAATCGAGCTGAGGGTCCGCCGCCAATCGTCTCGATGACCGTAATCGTGTCGCTGAGTATCCGGAACGAAATACCGATGCCTTCAAACTTACCTTTAAAGTCTTCTGCCACGCGTTCAAAGGACCGCGGAGAGATATAAATCGAATGCGGGTCGAGTTGATCCAGCATGCCCGTGATGGCTGATTCTGTCAATTTCTTTAAGTCCTGCGGCTCAAGATAGTACTTTTCAATAAAACTCAATACGTCTTTGAGCTTATTGAGTTGGTCGAATACTGTATCTCTCGAAACCACCTGGCGTATCTCCATGCCGGCAAAGACGCTGACCGCCATCACAGCCGCAACCGTCCAGATCGAAAATCGTCGCTTCATTACGTTTACCCTTTCTCAATGGCTGGGCATCACGTTCAGACACCCGCCCCCAATAAGTAAAACTCCTTCTCGCAGACTTCTGAAAAATTATTTACTTACAGGTAGCCGCAACCTTTAGGTTGCGTTTTTCGAATACGTTCGCAGACAGTTCCGTCAAATCAGAAGTTTCTACAATGTTGTGAAGGGCATCTTGTCTTATGGCGAATTCAAAGTCATCGAACGAAAGCACCATCTGGAAAAATATTTTTTCAGACAGGGTACTCCCTGAAGGCTCGACGGAAAAACTGTTGAGCAAGATTCCGGCGTTTTCCGGGCTTTCGTTTTTTGAATTACGCGAGGTCGCGCAAATCGTCCACAAGCGGGAGTACCATGCGGACGAGCCGGTTTTTTATCAGGGCGACCCCGGCTTGGGGATGTATATTATTCAAGAGGGGCGCGTCCTCATCAGTATCGAAGATAAAGACGGCAATGAGAAAGAGTTAGCCACGCTCGCCGACGGCGATTTTTTCGGCGAGGTAGCCCTGTTGGATGAATCGCCGCGTTCGGCGACTGCCATGTGCAAAACCGATTGTCTGTTGATCGGCTTTTTCCGTCCCGACTTATTCCAGATTATCGAAAAAAATGCCGCCCTTGGCATTAAGGTCGTTCTCAAACTGGCGGAGATTGTCGCGCAGAGACTGCGCATGACCGACCAGGATGTATCGAAACTCAAAAGCGAACTCGATGTATGGATATCAGGAAAGGGGGGTGTCCCCGATGGTAAAAACGAAACGAGCGCCCAGAAAGAAACAGACAGCACGGTCATCTAAAACGTCAACCATCCGTCTTCAGGCCATCCTCGTGCCCGTCGATTTTTCCGCGCACTCGAGGAACGCGTTGACGTATGCCATCCCGTTCGCTCGCCAATTTAAAGCCTCGATTGAACTCTTGTATGTGGTCGAGCCGACCGTCTATCCCGCCGATTTTAGTTTCGGGCAGGTAGGATTTCCCAATGTCGAAGAGGAACTGCGGAAACGGGCGGCGAAGGAACTCGACCGCTTGATCGAGGCTCAACGACGCGGAGGTGTCGTCATGCAAAAAACGATCCGCGTGGGCAGGCCCTTTTACGAGATCAACCAGCACGCACAAGAGAAAAAGGTCGACCTGATTATCATTGCAACGCATGGACATACGGGAATGGAGCATATCCTGTTCGGCAGTACAGCCGAAAAGGTTGTGCGGAACGCGCCATGCCCGGTGCTCGTTGTCAGAAGCGGTGAAAGAGGTTTTGTCTAAAGCTGGCTGATACTCGTGCGAGAGGGTTAACTGTTTCGTTCCATCACGAAATCCACAAACTGCAGAAGCGATTCCTTTGCCCTCGATTCGGGCAGGCTGGAGAGGTTCCGGCGGGCAAGGGAAGCGTAGTGTTCGGCTTTCGCGAGCGCATAGGTAATTCCCCCGTTCGCTTCGACAAAATTCACTACCCACGCAACATCCTTTCCCTTTGCGCCGTTCTTGATGATTTTTAACGCTTGGCGCGCGTCCTTTCTTCCGGCAGTCGTAAGAGCGTGAATCAACGGTAGCGTGAGTTTTTTCTCTTTCAAGTCAATGCCAATGGGCTTGCCGATAATGCTTTTTCTGCCGAGGTAATCGAGCAAGTCGTCTCGAATTTGAAACGCCATCCCGACGTGTTCGCCGAAGTCTTTGAGCTCTCGCCGTATGTCGGTATCTTCCGTAGCGCTGACTGCGCCGATTTCCGTACAGGTGCTGAACAGCGACGCTGTCTTATCACCGATGATTTTCAAGTAGGTTTCTTCGTCAAGATCCAACTGCCGGCTCTTTTGAATTTGCAGGAGTTCGCCCTCGCTCATCCGTTTCACGGCTGTCGATGTGGAATGGAGGAACGGGTAGTCGCGGCTTTCCAGCGAGAGCAGTAAGCCGCGCGCAAGCAGGTAGTCTCCCATCAGCACTGCGATTTTATTTTTCCAGACGGCGTTGATGGACGCGAGGCCCCGCCGCGTGTCAGCATCGTCAACCACGTCGTCATGGATAAGCGTCGCTGTGTGCAGGATTTCCACCAGCGTCGCGCCGCGGTACGTGCTCCCGGAAATCTCTCCGCAGACCTTCGCGCTCAGCAGAACGAGAATTGGACGGACACGCTTTCCCTTTTGGCGGATAATGTACCTGGCGATCAGGTCGATCAGCCCGACTTTCGAACGCATCGCTTCCTTGAAGAACCGGTCGAATGCCTTGAGTTCTTCCGCAATCGGTTCGCGGATATCGTCCAGCGTGGCGGTCTGTTTATTCGTTACGGTCACAATTGAGGTTCCTCACTGCTTTCTGGGTCCGGCAAGTCTGCGGCGAGTTCTGCGTCTCGCCTCTTATTGACGACACTGGAAATAAGAATACTGAGTTCATACAGCAAAAACATCGGCACGCCAAGCAAGAGCTGTGTAATAATATCAGGCGACGGAGTGACGAGCGCGGCAATGATTAGAATCGCGACAATGGCATGTCTGCGGTAATGCCGCATAAACGCGGGCGTGAGAATGCCGATTTTGGATAGTGTATAAGAGACCATCGGCAGTTCAAAGACAAGTCCCGCGCCGACTAATAGAGCTAACACAAAACTGATATACCTGTCAATGGAGATGTTCAGCGCAATTTTGTCGGTTCCGAAGCCCGCGAAAAAATCGAGCGCAGTGGGAATCAACACGAAATACCCGAACGCCACTCCAGCTAAAAAGCACAACGTCGTGAACGCAACGAGCAGGGACACATGCTTGCGCTCTTTGGGGAGTAATCCCGGGGCGATGAACCGCCAGAGCCAGTAGAGCGTATTCGGCATGCTGATGATGAATCCGCAAATCAACACCGATTGCATAAACAGCAATACGATGCCGTACGGCGCGAGTACTTGCGCCTCCAACCCGACTTGTTCTAACGGCGTCAGCAGAAGATTATAGACGATGTACTCCGCAAAAACGCCGCACGCCGCAGTGGCGAGTAGCCAGCCGATAAAAATTTTGACAATATGCCAGCGCAGTTCCTCAAGGTGGTCGAGGAACGACATCTCTTTGTGCCCACTGGTACCGTCGGCATTGCTAGTAAACTGTTCTGACATGATGAACAAGTACGATGAGTTCTGATGCGTTTAGAGTAAGGTGCGCCTCGTTTTTTATTTACGCAGTTCGTGGTACAAAGGAAACCCATCCCCGAGCGCTTTCACTTCTGTATTCACTGACGCAAAAACATCAGTGTTCGTGATGTTGGTAATGACCTTGTGGATGAAGCCCGCGACAATCTCCATTTGCGGCTCTTTCATGCCGCGCGTGGTTAATGCCGGCGTGCCGATGCGTATGCCGCTGGTAATGAGCGGCGACTTATCGTCGAACGGGACGGCGTTCTTGTTGACCGTAATTCCGGCTTCATCCAGCGCTTCCTGCGCCTGCTTGCCGGTGACGTTCTTGTTCCGCAAATCGGCGAGCATGAGGTGGTTGTCCGTCCCCCCGGAAATAATATAGTAGCCGCGCTTCACGAGCTCATTGGAGAGCGCTTGCGCGTTCTTGATAACCTGCTGAGAGTACGTTTTGAAATCCGGCTGTAAGTTCTCGCGAAAGCCCACAGCTTTCGCCGCGATACAATGCATGAGCGGTCCGCCTTGAATGCCCGGAATCACCATCGAATCAATCAACTCGGACATCATTTTCCTTCTGCCGGATTTTGGAGCGACAACCCCGAACGGGTTCTCGAAATCTTTCCCAATCAGAATAAGTCCGCCGCGTGGACCCCGCAATGTCTTGTGTGTTGTCGAGGTCACGACGTGGCAGTGGGGAAGTGGGTCGTTGAGCAATCTTGAGGCAATTAAGCCCGCCGGATGTGCTATATCTGCGAACAAAAACGCCCCGACCTTATCAGCAATCTCGCGGAATGCCTTGTAATCAATGTTACGCGAGTACGCGCTTGCTCCAACCGTTATCATTTTCGGCTTTTCTTTTTTTGCGAC
>DATCJD010000005.1:0-7824 GCA_036507435.1 Bacteroidota bacterium | reverse complement strand
ACATGATGTCCGTTTCCGTAGCTATCGTTGGAAAAACTCTATACACCCCCTGGTCAATGAGGCGAAGAATAAACCGACTTCCGTGTTGAATGTCTTCAACCCACGCGTTCGTGAAGCGCTCCGGGTCTTCTAAGGCGACATGGGCAAGCTGTGATGCAGTTCGAATCTGGCGATTCGCGCTCTTTAGAAAATTAAGCACGAACAACCGGTCGAGCTGAGTTGCCAGCACGCCAAAATCCACCGTCATGACCCGCTTAAAACCGCGCAACTGTTCTTCGACGATACCGTTACGGTAACCGTGCTGGACGCCTACGAGCCGAATCTCGTCCGGTTCGTCAAACCCGCGCAGGTTGAGCACTACAAAACTTCTCGCACTTGCATCATGTTGCAAGACGACAGGGGTCATATTTCCGGCTCCCCTTCCATGATACTGGTCGGGAATATCTGGCGGATATTTTTTTCCCGCAAGCGGAGGACGTACCGTTTTCCGAGCGACATACCGCCCATCCATTCGTTTGCAAAGCCGCCGGGATTCTCCAACGCGACGGCGATGTCGCTTTCTCCAAGAATTCCGGGTGAGTAATCTATTGTCCTCTCAGGGTCCAAGAGAAAGTAGAGCACAGCAAATCTATCGAAGATATTCTGGAGCACGCCAAAGTCTATGGTAATGACCCGGCGGAATCCTTTTATTTGCTCTTCGAGAGCGCCGTTCAGATACTGGTGCTGGATGCCGGGAAACAATTCAAACTCATCCGGGTCATCTATAGTCCGGACGGCGTTAACGGCAAGAGTTCGTTCGGTTGCTCCGCTCGTAGGGTGATTGTATTTCAATGTGACTGTCGGTCTTGCCATGTAACGGCTCCCTTTTCATTAAGTCCAGATCGCATCCCACTCTGTAAGCAGGACACGCCCTTTGCCCATCACCTGCGTGAACGCTATATCGTCCATGTCTTTATTATTGGTATAGTTGAATTCGATACCGAGCTGGTTATCCAGTGTTGCGATGCGGCCGTCCGCAAACGTGATTTTCCAGTCGTTCTCCTGTCCCGCAATGCCATCCATCAAAGCCAGTTCGGTCTCGGCGGTCTGCATATGCTCGAACTCCAGCCCCAATTCCACGGCGTAGCCGATGGAGCGTCCGAGGTTGTCTTTGGTGGTCAGCAATTCCGCTTCGAATTTTCCGTTGCGGATTTTTCCGAAGTCGTCCGTAAACGACCCTGCAGAACTCTCCCGCAATTCTACTTTGTTGATTCCCGCGAGGACGATATCCGCTCGCGAAAGCGAACGCAACCCAACGAGCGCACTCGTCGCATCCGTTACACTGCTCGGCGCGGAGCCGCGCAGTGTGTCGAACTCGTTAATCCGGATAACGCGGTCGGCTGTGAGTTCGATATATCGCTCTTTGTCCCGGTCGGCGTCGGAGACAAGCTTCCACTTGAAGCCGAAGAATTTGTCGCCGAGCAGCGCGCTGGAGTGCGTCTGCCCGTTCGAGAGTTCGACGATATGGTCAAGATTGAGCGAGCCGAGCTGGTCGAGCAATTCAATGATGTTCGTCAAGCTACCGGTTGCCATCATTTTTGCCTTGTATTCCAACTGCAAAGCGAAGGGTACTTGTTGACCTTTGCTGGTGCTGGCGAAAAGTGTCTTGACGGTCGCCTCGCCTTCCCGCAAAAACGGCAGGGTGAAGTATTCGGTTTTTCCGTCGTCCTTGACCTTCCAGCTTTTAATGCCGGCGGTAAGGATATTTGAGCGTGTTTCTTGTAGCGGCATATTGCCTCCTTGAAATAAAAAGCCCCGTGACCATTGCCAATCTCCAAATGCCAATTGGCAATTGTAAATCGGAAATGACTTGGGGCGATTTTTGAATGTGTGAATGTTATGTTCTTATTGCATTATTCTTCCACCCAGTCTATTGTAACCTCGTTTTCCTCAAAGTCCATTGCTAATTCGGAGGCGTAATAGGTTCTACTGCCAAGACCGTCGTTGAATTGCGTTCGTTTCAGCAAGCGCAAATGTTCAATCGAGTCAACATCGGACTCGGTCGCAATGAGTTTACCGTAGGTTCTGTTAAATTTTCTGCGATTCGGATTAAACCGCTTGAAATAGTACGTGGCAAGCGCTTCCGTCCCTTTTTCTAACTCTGCCATACTTTGAGCGCTATAGTCGTAGAATTGAATCGCCGTCACGCGCTCATAGGTCGTGCCTGTCGGGTTAATGTACAGATGTTCGGTTACGCCCTGTTCGGAATCCCATGAGAGAATCCAATCCATTTCAACGTCAAGATGGATGTCGGAAAACTTTGGCGGCTCAAATTTTTCCTGGTCCTCGTCGTCGTACGGGCGAAAGCCGCCGCCCAGTACGCCGTCCACATACCAATGCTGGTCCGTGTAGGCATCAACTTGAGAAAATTTACACCGGATATTGAACGGCTTCACTGCGTGAATGGCTGTTACTCTTGACTCTTTCTCCCTCTCGCCGAACGTCAGTAAGGTGCTGTAAGACCTGCCTCTTGTAAGAAGCTCAAGTTTATGCCTGTTGTCTTCATAACACCATCGTGCCACAAAACCAAAGTTCTTAAGCAGGTATTGTAGACAATCAAAACAATTGGCAAACCTGTCTGGCCAGTATTTTGTGCTCGTGCTCAAAAACGAACCGAGGTTTGTAATAACCCACACATCTACAAAGCCATGGTATGACGTGCCTCCGGCATCTTTACGGTATCGTATATCAAGGTCATTGCGGATCACTACGTCGTCCGTGCTAAACGACTGTCCGAAGGTAAGAGAAATCATCGAAGCGATGATGTCCTTCACTTTGATGAACAAATAAGGATTGCCGTTATAGGTACCTGAAACATCCCGCGAAAGAACGTCCGTCACAAGGTCTGTGGTTTTTGTTTCTTTCAGTCTGTAAATCAGGCTGACCCACACGAGTGTGCCGGACCTGAGGTGGCTCGACCCCGACAGATAGTGCTCGTTGAACGTGCTCGACTCGCGGCTGATGATGCCCCAGAAAATCAGTTTGGCCCCATGTCCTTGGTCAATGGTTACTTTGAGCTGGACGTCTTCATCATAGATGTTCTCGTTTATCACCTTATTCCAGAATCCCTCGCTATAGGTTGAGTACTCTTCCTGAATCGGCGTTTCGAGATTTTGGATTTCGTTGACGCCGACGGTAAAATCGAGACGTTCCAGAATTTTTCCGATGGAAATAATTCTGATACGCGAAGGCACTTCGAGCGACGGGTCGCCATGCCGGAGCGTAAACGTGAGCACGCCTGCGACGGTATCCAATTGTCCAAGATTGTATTCGGTCATGTGTTTCCTATCGTAAAGACCTTCCGAGCAAATTGCTCTTGCCTTTTTCGAGAACAATATATAAATCCGAGCCGCTGATTTTCGTCGTCAATTGCATATTGTGAAACCCTTGGCTCGACGCTCCCCTTAAATTGATATTTGTAGCTTGCTGCATTATAGGGGAATTCGACAATGGTCCCGAAGGAACAGGCGAACTCCCAATTTTGCCGCTTGGCACCGGGATACCCATCGTGCCTAACAAGGCGTTAATCCCGGCTTGGATCCCAATCTGCGCAAGCTGGTTGGCAAAATTCTGGAAGAATATTTCCAACAGCGAATTCGCCTCGCCGAACGTCCTGCGAAACGCACCTCCGACCCATTGATTAATGCCCTGCCCGACAGCCTGCATGCCCGTATCAAATGCAGAAACGAAAGCCTGCATTTCCTTGCTTATCTCCTCGACCTGCTCCTTATTCTCTTCTTGTTGCTTGTTCGGGTCTATCGACGAACCGGGTAAGACATTGCTCCACCCTGTACTCCCTCCGCCAAACAACGATTTAGGGTCGGTGACGGGGAGTTTTTCGATTGATTTTCTTGTTTCACTTACACGTTCTCCTTGGTCAGTTGTTTTATGACCAGGATATTGTTTGTCTAGTAGTGTCCGGCGTTCTAAAAACGTTTTGTGTAACTGTTCGAGCACCCTTCCGAGTTCCTCTTCATCCTCAATGGTGTTTTCAAATTCAGTTGTTCGTCTATCTTCTTCGAGATCCAATAATACTTGGGCTTGCTCTCTCTTGTTGTCTATTGTTTGTCTGACAATGGCTTCTTGTCCTTCATACCAAAGTTTCGTAATTGTCTCATCAACCGTTTTATTAATTTCAATCTTTCGTTTGCTCATTTCTTCGCTAATCGCGTCGATCTGTTTCAGAAATGACTGCTTCTCATCCTCATCGACAATGAGAGTAAGCTGGTTTTCTAAAAACTCTTTCTGAGAACGGAGCGCCCTGAACGACATGTCGTCAAGGGATTGCAGCCATTTCTCAGTCGCTTGTCGACTTGCTTCAAATTCCTCTTCTTGTTTAGATAGAAAAAAACCAGCCATTGAAACCATCACATCATATGCCAATTTTAGTCCCTCAACAATGCCAGGGCCTGCTTTGTTACCCTTTGAAGAGTCATTCATTGTTTATAGTCTCTTTCTCTATATGTTGGTTGAGTTCAACTTTCCTATTTGCTGAATAACACGCTTAAAAAACTTACCGATATATTGTAGAACCGGTTAATACAATTTGCTTTTTTTTCAAAGCATTAGTAAGTTGCTGAACGATTTCTACACACTATGGAACCGAAGCTCATATTAATTTATTCCGTGCTTTGCTGTGCACTTTGTTACTTTATCGCACAACAAAAAGAGCGCCATACAGGCGTGTGGCTGCTTCTTGGATTTTTCTTTGGCATCTTTGCAGTTATTATTGTTGCGTTTATTCCAAAGAAAAGCGCACAGGAAAACCAAGAAGACCAACTCGTCAAGTTTACCCTAGGCGGGAGTTGGTTTTGTCCAAATTGTAATCAAACGAATTCTCCCAACGTCTGGGAATGTTATAATTGTCATTATCATCTTGCACTCATCAAAAGATTAGAGGGGGGCAAATGGCAGTGTCCCCAATGTGAAATAGTTAATACACTCGAGAACCAGCGTTGTCCTAATTGTCAATACCCTCAAGTTGTGTAAGCTATTTTTTAAATATCCGATCGCCTCTCCGAACGACCTTCTAAATGCGCCGCCAATCCACTGATTGATGCCCTGCCCGACAGCCTCACCTTTTCATCTGTCTCTCCAAATTAAACCTGTCATAGTCTTTGAAGGCAAAGTACCTCGACACATCCGCCATCGTCCAGTTCTCAAGAATGTACCGCTCGCGCGACGGGTCGTCGCCGCAGAGGCTGTACACAAGATACTCTAACTCGAACCCCTCCGGCAATGCTACGGCGTCGCTTCGCCGGGAAGAGAACTGCCGGAAGGCTCGCCGGTATCGCCGGACAGCCTCTGATTCTCCTCCATGAAAGCGAAAAAACGCCGGGGTACCTCCTGAATCTCCGCAGGCGTTAGCTCTTCGAGCTTTAGACCGGCGTCTGGATTCTCGAAGATGATCGTGCAGAGCGAGTGCCAGAGACGGTTGACTTTCCGCCATGCCAAACGACTTCTGAGACGGGAAAACATTCTGCCATCCGCGTTGGCGAGAACGCTCATGTCAATTTGCCGCCGGAGCCGCTCGGCTTCTAACAGCTTGCCGATCACCACGCGCTCCCGGAACCGGTATTCTTTGTTGTTTATAGTGAGCGAAGACGAACTATTGTTTGTGATGGTATTCATAGATTTTTTTGCCACTAAGGCACTAAGTCACAAGAAAAAAAATAAAGGTAAAGCTTGTGGAGATCGTGATTTTTATTGTTTGCCGTGCTCGGTGAGGACACCTTCGCGAAAAAAAAGACATCGTGATTCTTATTGTTTACCATGTTTGGTGAGGACACCTTCGCGAAAAAAAATATCTTGGTGTCCTTTGTGCACTTGGTGATTAAACTGTTTTTATTTAATCCTCAAAACTTGAATCCAAATTCCTGATACGCACTTTGAACTGCGCTTTGACCATCCCGGTGCTCCGTTGCGCGCCGAGCATCATCGATCTAGCCACGGTGAGCTTATTCTCGGACAGTTCCACGTTCCATTTGTTTCCGGCGTCGTTGATTTTTTTCGTCAGGATGTCGGCACAGATTTTCTTCCGGATGTCATGCGCCAGCGACTCGCTCGCCTCGTACAGCTTGTTGGCGCTTTCCGGGTCCTGACCGGCGTTCAAGTCCGCCGCCACCACTCCGACGATGTTCACCTCTACAATTTCATCGTAGAGCGTGCGCTGGTCGTCTTTCGGTATAATCTCCGAACTCCCGAACTCGATGCCGATTTCGGGGAATTCCATAATTGTCTGCGGCAGTCGTATGGCTTTTACGACGTTCTTCACATCGTTCCGGTAGCCGTTAGCTATGGTAACGGCTTGGAACTCCGCCGCTAGGTCGTTCATGAGTGTTTCTGCGCGTGAGGACATGGTAGATATTTGTCAACCTTCTCTAGATAATATTATCGTCATGGTGAGCGGAGTCGAACCATGATTTTTATTTTTACTCACCCTTCGACTCCGCTCAAGGTGACTATATATGCAAAATGTTAGATTACGACCTTCCTGTATCTATCCAACACCTTCCCCCACCGGGCATCCAAATCCATGAGCGTCTTCGTAAACGTCGATCCGACTTCACTTGTGCTCCTGTATGCTTCGCCCAGCTGGAAAATCCCGCCGGCGTTGGATTCCTTCCACACCATCGCGCACATTTCGCACGCGACACGTTTTACATCCTCAGGAATTATCATATATCCGGCATTGTACGCAATTCTGATATTCCGCACGCCGCCCGGGAAATACTCATCATACAGCTCGATGTACGGCTTACGCTCGTCTATGAAAATATGAGCAAGGTCGGTTTCGATATTCACCCATTCGTCATCCGGCGAATTGCGATATTGCAGGTTTGAGAGTTTTTCTTCAGCCGTCTCTCCCGCAAGCGAAACAATTGGAAAATAATGTGTGTACAACCTGTTCGTGCCGTCGCCGTCGTGAATTTCTGAAATCGCCTGTTCGCGGAATTTTCTCTCGCAGTACCGCTCGATCTGCCCGGAGATAATCGTAATCCAATCCTGCAGAAAATTATCCTGTGCCGCATCAGTTTTGCGGAGGTAATTCTTCAATTCGTAGAGCGTTACGATGTCATTCGCTCCGCTCGCCGCCTGCTCAACGTTGAAGACGACTTCGAGAAATGCGACCTGAAAATCCGCTTCGTACGTGTCGTTTGCATCGGCGGCGTCGCGCTCAATTTTGATGGCGAGAACGTCGTTCGCGCCAATATCCGTCAATCCATCATACGCCGAGGCGGGGATGGTGAGAGAAGCGACCTTGCCGTCCGCACCCGCACCGGCGTATGCCGCATACGAGCCAGAATCAACCACCGAGCTTGCCGGCGGGTTGCTGCCGTCAACATGCGAGGTCTTGAATCGCAGATACAGGTCGCCCGCGCTCTGCCGTTTGTAGAATAGTTTGACGGAAGCGATACTTCCGAAGTATTTCGGGACCTGTATTCCCTCGAATTTATAATCCGAGTACTGACCGTTGGGCAGCGCGTACGTTGCGAGAGGTTCTTCGGCTGAGTCTATCCCTGCCGCCCCGCCGACAAATTTTTTGATGGTTTCTGTGAGCATGATAAGACCGTGAATCGTAAAACGTGAATTGTGAATCGTTAACTGAAAACCCCGTCGTGTAGAGACGTTGCTCGTCCCGTTTTTCGGGATCCCGTACAGCGGGACAACGTCTCCGAGACGTAGCAAGCTACGTTTCTACTATAATTTTTTTTCTAGCTAGTGCCGTACAAAAAAAATAATCTTGTATTATGCCAATTAGAAAAAAACATCAAATGCAGACCC
>DATCJD010000004.1:0-7268 GCA_036507435.1 Bacteroidota bacterium | reverse complement strand
CTCTGCAGTGAAACTGGTGACAAGCCGGTGCCGCAGGACCGGAGCCGCCATCGCTTTCACGTCTTCGATATCGGGTGTGTGCCTGCCGGAAAGGATAGCGCGAGTTTTCGCGCCGAGGATCAAAAATTGTGACGCACGAGGTCCCGCGCCCCACCGGATCCAGCTTTTGACGAACGGCAAAGCACCGTTTGTGTTGGGTCTCGACCGCTCCACCAGCGCTACCGCGTACTGGATGACGTTATCCGCCACCGGCACCCGCCGTACTAATTCCTGATATGCCATAATATCTTTAGCGTTCAGCACACGTTTCAGCGTCGCTTTGTAAGGGCTGGTGGTCGTTTTGACGATGGCAACCTCTTCCTCGAAGCTCGGATAATCGAGCCAGAGGTTGAACATAAACCGGTCTAACTGGGCTTCCGGCAAGGGGTACGTGCCTTCCTGCTCGATGGGGTTCTGCGTTGCAAGAACGAAAAACGGCTCGTCCAAGATGTGTGTTTCTCCCGCCGCGGTGACATGGTGCTCCTGCATCGCTTCGAGCAACGCCGCCTGTGTTTTAGGTGGGGTGCGGTTAATTTCGTCTGCAAGGATGATATTAGCGAAAACGGGACCCCTGATAAACTTAAACGACTTCTGCCCTGTCGAAACGTTCTCTTCGATAATCTCCGTGCCGGTAATGTCGCTCGGCATCAGGTCGGGTGTAAACTGAATGCGACTGAATTTTAATTCGAGAGCCTCCGCCAGCGTTTTGATCAGGAGGGTTTTCGCGAGCCCCGGCACGCCGACGAGTAAACAGTGCCCGCGCGCGAGGAGGGCGATAATCAGGTGCTCGACGATGTGTTCCTGTCCGACGATGACTTTTCCGACTTCCGTACGGAGGCTTTCGTACGCTTGCGAAAGTTTTTTTACCGCTTCGACGTCGCTCATGCTCTTCCCGATGCTATATGTTGATAAGGCAGTACTTCACGCGGCATTACATCCGCACGTCCCAGTAGATATTTTTTTTCAAATCTTCGAGCCACGAATCGCCGATGCGAGCCCGTTTGATTTGTAGAGAGATCTGTTCGATGCGGCGAAAGTCCGTTTCGAGCGCCGGCATGTGTTCGGCAACCCGCTTCTTGACCTTCACGACCTGGTAGCCGTAAGAAGCCCCGTGCGGCACGCGGTGAGGCTGGCTGATGTCGTTTTCTTGTAATTCTCTTACGACCGAGGCGAACTCCGGTTGCAACTGGTCGAGCGTGATCGTGCCGATATCCCCGCCGAGCACCTTGGATTCTTCGTCCTCCGAATACCTCTTGGCGAGGTCTGAAAACACCGCCCCATTCTGCAAGCTATCAAGGAGGGTGCGCAAGAAGTCCACCGCCGCAGAATCGCTGGCGGGACCTATCTCAATTCGCTTGAGGATATGCCGGGCGTGGACGGATTCGCCGCGCCGTTCGAGAAGCTGAATAATGTGGAACCCGAACTGTGTTTGGACAATCCCGGAGATTTCATTTTCTTTTAAGCCGAAGACAACCTGTTCGAACTCACGCACGTAGTCGCCACGCTTCGCCCAGCCGAGGTCACCTCCAGCGGAAGCAGACCCGTCGTCCGAATGCCGGAGGGCAAAATCGGCGAAATCCGCGCCCGCCCGCAGGCTGTCCAAAATCGCTGTCATATGTGCCCGCGTTTGCCGTTCAATTGCGGTATCAATTTTGGGTATGACGAAAATATGTGCAAGCTCGAACTCTTCGGGCACAACGGCAAGACTGTCTTTGTACTCGGCAAAAAACTCTTCTACCTCGCGGCGGGAAATTTGGACCGCTCCTTCTTTTGCCTGTCTCACACGCGCAACGAGCATTTGCTTGCGCATGATCTCGCGCGATTCGCGCTTGATGCGGGAAAGCGGCATCCCGTAGATTTGTTCTAGCCGCTCTTGAGAACCTGCGCGACGAACCAAGTTGTCTACTTGCTGGTCTAATTCACGCGTTACCTCATCGTCCGTCACGACAACGCTGTCGATGATCGCCTGTGCGAGCACAAGTTTTTCAGCGATAAGCGCGTCTAACATTTGCCGCCGGAGCATTTCGTCGGCGGGGTTCAACCGGTTCTGGAGCGCCACCAGCGTGGTGCGTTCCACCAACTCGGACTCGGTAATGATTTCTTTGTCGACGACGGCAACGATGCGGTCAATCCGCGTCTGTGCCGTTGCTGTGTGAATCGCCAGAGCGGTGAGTATGCCGGTTATATACCTATAGACGTTGAATCGTTTCATACGTTCACTCTTGCTCGATTTCCTGCCCCGTCATATCGGGTGCGATTAATAGTTCAACAGCATGTTGAGCGCGAAGGTTCTCCAGAAACGAAGAAAACAACGCTTGCCTTCGCTGGATTGCCAATCGGCTTCGGATTTCCGGTTCTACGTATGCCAACTCCGCTTGTTGTCCTTGCCGGGCGTACCGCCAAACAATCAGCACGTAATAACCGTCGTCCGTTCTGAGCGGGAACGACGGGCTTCCGGCGCCGATGCCCGTTGCCGCGCGCCACAGTTCCGGCGGGTATAATGTCTGCTGTGTGAAGTATGTCGAATCCACCCGCGCGAGAATTGCTACGCCTTGCTCCAGGTCGCGCGTTGCCGTCCCCCACGGCGTTCCGCGAAGCACTGTTGAACGGAATTGGTTGGCGGCGTCTCGCTCCGCGAATAAGGCAAAACTCACCAACACGATATCCGCGGTAAGAATAAATTCGGCTTTATGCTCTTCGTAGTAAGCCGCAATTTCGTCCGGCGTGCTTTCAGCGGATTGAGTGTTGTAGATTTCTTTTTCCATCAGCGCGTTGATGACCAGCCTGCGCCGGACGTCTTCCATCTGAGCGGTGACGGACGGTTGCTGGTCCAGTCCGCGGCGTACCGCTTCGCGGTAAAGCATCTCGTCTGTGATCCACTGCTGGATGTACGTATGTACCTGGGCGTCGGAGACTCCGCGCGCCGAATCGAAGCGAGTGCGGATGTGTTCCATCGTCAATGTTTGCCCGTCTACCCGCGCGACCGGCGTTTCGGGTATTTCGGGTTTCCCACAGCCGATAACCGCTAGTGCGGCACTCAGCAAGATTGCGCTACGGTGTGTCACCCGGTTTCCTCTGGAACGCGCCTGTGAGAAGTTCCTTTGTCATCACGACTCCATATTTCTTCTTAAGCTCATTCACCCATTCCTTTTCCCGGCGCGTGGAAGCGTATTCGCGGTACGAATTGATCAGTTCCGTCAGCACTTCTTCGAAGTTTTTCAGCCGCGAGGTTTGTTTCGCAACGACTTTTACAATCGACCAACCCTCGGAGAGCTGGAAGGGGGCGCTGATCGAATCTACCTGCATCGCCCAGCCCTTTTCAGTAACAGCGTGGGTTTCGGGGGCTAAAGATTCCCAAAGACCCTTCTTTTCTTTTATTCCGACGCGCACAGAATATTCGGAGGCAAGACCGCCAAAGTCCTCGCCCGCCCGGAGTCTTTTGTACAGGGCGTTTGCGAGGCTATCGCTCTTGACGAGGATTTCCTGAACCGTCACCCGGTTTGGAATGCGGTACTCTTCTTTATTACTTTCGTAGTATGCACGCAAGGTGGAATCCGAACCGTCAATGGTGCTCCAAACCTCATCCTGTTCGATCTTAAACAATAGAATGCCGTCCTCGTACTCCTTCATGAGCTTGTCAAACTCCGGATGACGCTGGGGTATGTTTTTTGCCTCATACTCCAACACTTTTATCTCCGTAAAACGCTCTACGATTGTTTCAATATTCGTTGTCGTCAGCAAAGAATTTTTGAATTCCCCGCTGGTATTGATGAACTCAACGACGTCACGGACTCGATACATCACATCGGCAAGCGCGATCAATTGTCGCTGCAACAGCCGAGCGCTCAGCGTATCGCTCCATCCGGCGCGGGCAGGAGACGTTGTTGTGTCGAACGCGTGCGAAAACTCGTACATCGTGGGTATGTCGAGCGTAAACTGGTGTTTCTTTTTTAACCCGTGCAGATACAAGCTATAGTCGGCGGGATACCGGGTGCTCTGATACTGGGTTCGCAAGTCGCGTTCTAATTCGGCGAAACCCGGCGCGGTTTTTTTCTCGGTCGTCAAAAAAATATGATACCCGTACGGAAACAGCATCGGTTCGAACACTGTGCCGATGGGTTTATCATAAAACTGGACGGCGATCTGTTCGGGCAGTCGTGCGCGCTCGAAGAAGCCGAGGTCGCCACCACGCGCGGATGAGCCGGGATCCTGCGAGTACTGCTGTGCCGCTTTTGAGAACTCCAGCCCCCCGGTGATCAGCTTGTAAATTGCCCACACGGAGTCTTGTACAGCCGAGGTGTCCTGAAGTGTGTCCGAGAAGCGGCGGAGGATATGGCTCAGGCGGATGGAGCCTGCGGCGGGCCTCCGGTCGGTAACTTTAATGATATGATAGCCGAACTGTGTGCGCACGGGCATGCGGCTGTACTCGCCAGCCTGCATCCTGAACGCGGCGTCTTCGAATTCCGGCACCATCCTGCCACCGGAGAAGTAGCCGAGGTCGCCCCGGTTCGTCGCGGCGCTTGGGTCTTCCGAATGCCGCACGGCGAGTGAATCGAACGGCGTCGTGAGCGCCTGTTCAATGAGAGCGACTGCTTTCGCGTATGCCGTGGCGGTGTCTTCCGGCGTCGGCTCCGGGTTCAGAAGGATTAAAATATGGCTTGCGCGGACTTCGTCCTTTTTGAGTACGAATGATTTCTTCACGTTCGGCTCAACAAGTTCTTTCTCCAGCATATACGACGTAGCGATGGACAAGCCGTAGCTTTCAAGTTCCTGACGTACGGAAGAGTCGCGCTCTAATCCACGGTCACGGGCTTCGCGCACCTTCAGCTTAAATTTGACCAACAGTTCAAGAAAGCGTTCGCGTTCTTCCAACGAAGCGGCGACGCCCTTCTCCCAGCCGCCGTTGTTCTTGGCATACGCCTCTTCAAAGTCTTTGACCGTGATACGGTCTGAGCCGAAGACAGCAACAGCCGGGCTTTGTGTCTGGGTATCCTGGACTGAACCGGCACAGCCGGCAAGCAGAACCAACCCGAAAACAGTCAATTGTAAAGTAGTTCGATTCATATGGATGTTGTGAAAAAGTGGAAAAAAATCAGTTTAGCTTAAAAAGATAACCAAAAATGGTTTGCTATGCAAGGAAAGAGCGAAAAACCGAGGAAAGGAATGATGGAAACTAGAAATCACAAAGATTCACCGGGCTGAAATTCGGCGCAAGTATTATTCGCTGATGACAGATTACTTTTTCACCACATCTATCTTCCGCTTCAGCAGTTGGTTGGCGCGCCAGGATTGCAGTTCATACCATTGCGGGGAGGCGGAACTTTGCACGAAGTACTTCGTGCCGTCGGTGCTCTGATGGAATCGTAGTTGCGTATCGCCAACGGTGATCTGTGCGGTTAGCTTGGTGAGTGGCGTAATGAGGGTGTCGGTAAATTCGTCTGCTTCGACGCTGGAGAGTGAAGTCAACAAGTTTTGCACCGTAGCGTCATCGGCCGCATCGTTATCCGCCATCCACACACTATCCCCGAATGCGAGCGTAAAGGTTGTGTCGCCGTACTGGAACGAAACGCCGGTCAGCGTTTCCTTCGGTGCGCTAAAGATCGTGCGGTCGCGCCATTCTTTCAGCGCTTTATTAAATGTGAATGATTGTCCGCCCGCGACAAGCAAAACGTCGTTCGAGGATGCAAGCCGCGCGTAGTTCTCGGAAATCGCCGGTCCCGTTTTGCCGAGGACGAAGCCAGCCTTCTGCGCGCCGTTCTCGAAAACCGTAACCATCGTTCCGGTGGAATCCACCTGAAACAGATTGTGCTTTTCCACGTTGCTGGAGACGACGTTCTTGACCTTCATGTTCTTCGCTTGCCGGATGGCGTTGGCGATGTTGGTCGGGCTTGCCCTGTACGAGATCGGCTCCTGCAAAAACCACTCTGCCCCGCGCTTCACCAACACCACGGAGGAAAGCGGCGAGCGTATCTCTATCTTATCCACAGCCGCAGAATCAATCTCAGCGAGCGGTTCTCCCGCTTCGGAAGAAACGCTCTGCTCGCCCGGTTTCATTGTCACAAGGTACGCCGCACCGAGGAGGACGAGAAACAGAATAATTAATATGACGGTATTTTTTTTCATTTTTCGTACGTAGGGACGCATGGCCGTGCGTCCCTACAAGATTAAGCTTGTGCTTCCAACGCCCGCTTTAACGCCGCGCGCCTGCGCCACCGGAATAACCCGTATCCCACAATCAATAACGGCGGGGCGAGGAGATTGCCGTACTTCAACAGTTTCTTTGTCCCGTCGGAAACTTCCTCCAGCGGCGGCATGCTGACGTTCTTGGAGCGGATCGTGATCAACCCGGTATCGTCTGCGAGATAATCAACCACGTTGGCAAAGAGTGTAATGTTACCCGCGCCGCCGAGGTATTCATCTTTCATAAAATCGCCGTCGCCGATGACAATGATGCGTGTCTCCGGGCTTGTTGTGAGTTCAGGCTGAAGTTCACTCCCGGTAAAATAACTTTTGAACGATCCCTCAATAAGTACTGCCATCGGGATACCATATTCGGGCAAATCCTCGGGCGTTAATTGCTGGAACGGGTCGAGCATGATGAAACCCGATTGCCGCCCCGACCGCGCAGACGACTTGATGAGCACTTCGATTTTCAATCCCAATGCCGCCGCCGGTGTTGTGTCAATCGAGCTGACGAACGGGAGAATAAGGCTCTGCAGATCCTTTACGATGGCATTGTCGGGGCTAAAGTTTGACGCCATAGGTAGATATGGAAAAGGCACTTGACTGCGGACGACGAAAGGACCCTGCTGTTGTTGCACGCTGATGTTGGCACACTGTGCGTCACGGATAAGGTCGGGATTGACCCGCACGCCGTACTGCGCGAGAAGGCTGTCAAGTCCGAGTTCTAACGGTTGTGCGAAGCGCTCGTTGAGGCTGGCGTTCACCCTGTTCAGATAGAAGGCGGCTTTGCCCCCGCTCATGATATATTGGTCGATAGAATAGAGTGCATTGTCAGTGAATTTCTTCGCCGGGGAAATTATAAGAAGAGCCGCGAGGTCGGCGGGGACAGGCTCGCCCGCGCTTAAGTCAACGGCGACCAGTTCATACTGCTCGCCCACGGTTTGCTGAGCGCGGGTCATGACCTGTAGCGCCGGCTCGTCGTGTCCTTGTGTGTAGCCGATTTTCTTCTTCGTCCGGCTGGTGAGCCGCTTCAGCGCGCTACTGAT
>DATCJD010000003.1:0-3152 GCA_036507435.1 Bacteroidota bacterium | reverse complement strand
AGTCGCGCGCATTCTCAAGTTACATCCCCCACCGATCGGCGTGGATATCGTACTTTTCGACGGCGAAGACATGGGAAAATCCGGCAGTCTTGATACATGGTGTTTAGGCTCGAAGCATTTTGCACGAACGAAGGCGCCGGGTTTCAATCCACGCTTTGCCATTAACATTGATATGGTCGGCGATAAAATGTTGTCGCTTCCTCGTGAACAATATTCCGAAGAATACGCTCCCGACGTTATGAGCCTCATCTACTCAACAGCTCGCAGGCTCAATCTCCATCAGTTTACAGATATACCAGGCCGCCCAACCTATGATGACCATATTCCTTTGAATGAAGCCGGCATCCGTGCAGTGGATCTCATTGATTTTGATTATCCGGATGCATCCAATCGCTATTGGCATACAACGGAAGATACACCCGATAAATGCAGTGCGGAGAGTCTCGAAGCGGTTGGGAAGGTGTTGTTGCACATTGTCTATTCAAAAGCGGCAAACTGACAATCATGATGAATCAACCTTCAAATACAGCCTTCGGATTATACGAACTCTTTAGAATCGTTATTCCGGGATTCTATTTTGCGGCTCTTTCTTTCCTCTTCTTTCGGAGCTACCTGTACCAATTTTTACCACTGCGCATTAACTCGACCACTGCACTGCTGTTGGTCGCGTTCTTTACGATTATCGCCGGATTGACACTGTACGCCAAGGAAACAACCAAACGCCGAAAGGCATTCCAGGAGAATCAGCCGAGCCGCTTTCTGAGCGACAAGGCGAGAACAATGAAGAATATGCCTCTTTTAGATACACACGCGGCACGCAAATTGTATTTTTATCTCTTGAATAACCATATGCCGGCGGCGTTCCATGAAAAGATTTTCTTTTTCGGAACTGTCTATCATATCATGACCACCCTACGCAGGACCTCATTTTGGTTTGCAGTCCTTGGCACCCTTGCTATCGGGTTCGAAATGTATAGGGAATCATCCCTCTCCGATATTCAAGTGCTGGTCTTGTTTACGATAGGAGTCTGGCTCATTTATTTACTCAATGTCCGCTACAATAAAGCCGACCGCAAGATGCAGGAAAATTATCAAGACCAAATTTTTTGGCTACAAATGAATACCGAACTGGTCGAAACAATACTCCGCAAGTACCGCGACGCCGGCACCGAAGAGAAATGAAGCGAAGAACGTGGAAACAGGTCGTCCTCTCGATCCCTGAACACTACCAAGAATTACTCATCGGCTCCCTCGCCTCGTTGGGGTTTGAAGGATTTCTGCAGGAGAACGCCAACCTTACCGGTTTCATCGCTCTGCGCACTTGGACAAAAACTACCGAAGCATCGCTCCAACAACTTCTCTCGCGCTTCAAGAAAGAATTTCCTCAGATCGAAGCGAGATATATTCTCCGCAACGTCCGCGAACAAAACTGGAATGCCGCCTGGGAACGCAGTATCGGGGTCGTCGAAGTCACCGACCGTATCGTGATCAAACCAAGCTGGAAGAAAATCCCTGTTTCGGATAAAGGTAAAATCGTCCTGCACATCGACCCGAAAATGTCTTTTGGCACAGGGCACCATGAAACGACCAGATTAAGCCTTGTCCTTCTTGAACGTTACTGTGCGCCGGATATGCGGGTATTGGATTTCGGGACTGGCACGGGAGTGCTTGCGATTGCCTCAGTGAAGCTTGGCGCATACAGAGCGCTTGGGATTGACAACGATGATTGGTCGATTGAAAACGCAAAAGAAAATGTCAAGAACAATCGTGCCGGGAGTAAGGTTCGCATTGTGAAGGGCGACACACGCTCAATTCCCAAAAGCAAATTCGACCTCGTAATTGCTAATGTAGATTACCCGACGATCTCGGCACATCTTTCCAAACTGCTAGCGCCTCTTCCACATGGCGGCATCTTAATCCTTTCCGGACTGCTTACTCAAGACCTCAACCCACTTCTTGATTTGCTCAAGCGACGCTCAGCCGTACCTGTTGAAGTCCTGAATGAAAACGAATGGGTTGCGCTCGCGCTCGTCAAATCGGTATCAAAAAGAATAACTTCCTAATGCGTGTAGGTGCAATAGATATCGGCACCAATACGATTCTCCTCCTCGTCGCAGACATACGGCCTGATGGTACACTCTTTACCGTTCGCGATGAACATGCAATCGCGAGACTCGGCAAGGGCGTTGATTCCCGCCATATGATATTACCCGAAACATTTGAGCGCGCCGTCGAGTTCCTTCAGCCTTATCAATCGGTCATGAATGCCGAACGTGTCGATGTAGTGATCGTTTGCGGCACAAGCTTTTTACGTGACGCTCAGAATAAAAATGAATTCATCGAATTCGTCCAACAAAAACTCGGCTTACAAATTCGCGTGCTGAGTGGAGATGAAGAAGGAGACTTAACGTATCTTGGGGGGATTTCTGAATTCAGAACACCCGCTCAGAAATCGGATTTCGCCGTACTTGACATTGGAGGCGGGAGCACTGAACTAACAGTTGGGACCGATTCAACCGTTTCTCATAGGGTGAGCTTTGATATCGGCAGTGTGCGGCTCACAGAACGATTTCTCAAAACTTCACCGCCCGTGTCTGGCGGGCTGGAGAGCGCCAGAGAATACATCAGAACACATCTTCAGCGTCTTGCTCATTTACCGGCCTCTGCCCGATTAATCGGGGTTGCCGGAACGCTTACAACCCTTGCGGCGATGGAACTCAACTTAAAACATTATGATAGAAACGCCGTCAGTGGACATGTTTTAACGGGTGCAACAGTCCACAAAGTTTTTAAGGAACTATCCACCAAAAATCTTGACGAGATTAAAACCTACCCACAAATTCTCCCTGCACGCGCAGATATTCTCCTTGCCGGAATTCTTATCTTACGGGAAATTCTTGATACACTTGAACGAGAGGAGATAACCGTCAGCGACCGCGGACTGCGTTTTGGGATGGCAATTAAGGCGGCGATACAGAAACACTAAGAGGTAACAGTTTTTTCAATTGTTCGTAACACACCTCGTAGAGCATCGATAGCATAGTCAACATCGTCTTCCGTGGTGCTTCTCCCAACTGAAAACCGAATTGTTGCGCGTGCAGTTTTTTCATCACGTCCCATGGCAAGGAGCACATGAGACGGTTCGAGACTCC
>DATCJD010000002.1:0-12056 GCA_036507435.1 Bacteroidota bacterium | reverse complement strand
CCGGCACGGATGATAACTGGTTTGAGTACTGGCGCTCCGAGCGCATGAAGTGGTTCAGCGACCTCGGCATGACTAAAGAGAAACTTCAGTGGCACCAGCACCCGAAAGACAAGTTAGCGCACTATGCGAAGGACGCGTACGACATCGAATACCAGTTCCCCTTCGGCTGGGGGGAAATCGAAGGCGTGCATAACCGCACGGATTTCGACCTCTCACGCCACGAAGAATTTTCTACGAAAAGCATGAAGTACTTCGACGACGAGACAAAAGAAAAATACATGCCGTACGTGATTGAGACGTCCGCCGGTGCTACGCGCTCGTTTATGGCATTTCTCATTGATGCCTATCGTGAGGAAGAAGCGCCGACGGCGGAGGGCGGAACGGAAGTCCGCACGGTATTGAAACTGCACCCGAAGCTCGCTCCCGTGAAGGTCGCGATTTTTCCTCTTGTTAGCCGCGACGGCATGCCGGAACTCGCACGCAAAATCGAGCAGGACTTGAGGCCTCATTTTCGTGTGTTCTATGATGAAAGCGGCGCAGTTGGGCGGCGCTATCGCAGACAAGACGAGGTCGGCACTCCGTTTTGCATTACGGTAGATTCTCAGACTCTGCAAGATGAAACGGTAACAGTGCGCGAACGCGACTCCATGCAACAGGAACGAATTTCCACGGGCAAGTTACGGGAATTCTTTTTACAGAAGCTTTTGTAACAGCAGGCAGTCGTTATGATTTCCTTTATGTTGAAGAGCGTCCTGATGTTACTTGTCCTCTCCCTTGCGTTCACAAGCCCCCTGAGCGCACAATGGTTGCCCGACCCGGAGATTGATGAAACGATCCAGCGCGGGATTGGCTTCATCTACAATTTAGAATTCGAGAGCGCAGACAAGGAATTCGCCAATGTTGTGAGCCTCCGGCCGGACCACCCGGTCGGTTATTTTTTTCAGGCGATGACGGAATGGTGGCGCATTCTCATCGACCTTGAGAATGAATCACGCGACAAGAAGTTTTTCGACATGTTGGAAAAGGTTATTGAGATGTGCGAGGAACGCCTCGAAAAAAACCCCAACGATATTACGGCATTATTTTTCAAAGGCGGGTCGATAGGTTTTCGCGGCAGGCTGAGGGCGAATAGAGGAAGTTGGTTTAGCGCGGCGCAGGATGGCGTATCGGCGTTGCCAGTGGTGCGTAAAGCGTACGACCTCGACCCGAATAATTCGGATATTCTGCTCGGCATAGGCATTTACAATTACTATGCAGACATTATCCCGCAGGAATATCCGCTCATCAAGCCGTTCATGTGGTTCTTCCCGTCCGGCGATAAGGCGAAAGGGCTTCAACAGCTTCATCGCGCGGCGGACAACGGGAAATACGCGCATATCGAGTCGACGTACTTCCTCATGCAGAATTATTTTTTTTATGAGAAGGAGTACAGTAAAGCTCTCGAGATGGCGCAAAAATTATCTGGGATGTTTCCCCGTAATCCCGTATTCCTTCGCTACCTCGGACGGTGCAACGTGCGGCTTGGAAATTGGTCGGAAGTGAACAGGGTATTTGGAGAAATTGACAAGCGGTATCGGGAACAGCAAACCGGTTTTAGCGTTTCCGACGCGCGCGAGGCGGCTTATTATCTCGGGCGGTTTTTGTTTATCGGCATTGACAAAGAAGGGGCGTTGAAGCATTTTAACCGGTGTGAGGAACTCTCGCGTATTGTGGATAAGGAAGAAGGCTCCGGCTTTATGACGATGGCGAATTTGCACATCGGCATGATATACGATATGCAAAAGAAACGCTCGCTTGCGATCATGCAGTATCAAAAAGTGCTGAAGATGAAAGAGTATGAAGAATCGCACCAGGATGCCCGGCGGTATCTTCAACAGGCTTACACAAGATAAATTATTCTCTCTGTTATGATTCCAACTATTCTCCTCTTCAGTATTGCGGCGGCGGTCGCCGAGGTGCTCGGCGGCGTGTTGATTCTTTCCCGCCCTGTTTGGCCCCGGCGCGCGCAGGAGACCTTGCTGGCTCTGGGAGCAGGTTTTATTATTGCGCTCGCGTTCTTTAAGCTCATTCCGCTCAGTATTGCGACCCTGGGAGAATCGGCGGCGCTGTATTTGGTTCTCGGATTTTCGCTCATTCATTTTTTCGAGCACACGCTTGTCGGTCATTTGCATTTTGGAGAAGAGACGCACTCGCACGTGATGGTCTCGCGCGTGGCGAGCATGTCCACGTTTACCGGTTTGGTCATACATGCGTTCTTTGACGGGTTTTCCATCTCTGTGGGAATGCAGTTTGATTTCCTCGTCGGGTTACTGGTGTTCGGCGGAGTGCTCCTGCACAAAGTGCCCGAAGGTTTGACGATCGGCTCGGTAATGCTTGCGGGAGGATATTCGAAGCGGACGGTGTTGTACAGCGCGGTGGCTATCGGTGTATCCACCATTCTTGGCGCATGTTCGACCTTCTTTTTTTCTTCCACCAGCCCGGATATTTTAGGAATGGCATTTGCGATTTCTGCCGGCGCCGCCGTGTATGTCGGCGCGAGCGACCTGATTCCGGAAGTCAACAAATCGGGACATCGCCTTCCGCCGTTCATCGTGTTTGTCGGGATGATGCTATTTTATGTGAGCGAACAACTGCTGGAACGATTACTACAGTAGCGGCGTTTCATATTGACGAGTGGTTGGATTTCCAGTGTATGCGCCCAAGGAGCGATTTCTTGAATGTTACTTCAAACTTCAGTACATTTAGTATAATGAAACGGTTCTTCCTTCTTTTTCTTACATCCAGCTTACTGTTTTCCTCCGGTCTCGTAGCTCAAGGAACCTATGATTTTCTCCGTAATGAAAGCGGCGCACGCGCGGCGGCATTGAACGGCAGTTTTGTCTCAATGGTTGACGACCCGAATGTGTTGTTCTACAACCCGGGCGCGCTTCCAAGCCTTACCCGTCCCAAAGCCTCGCTCAGCTATTTCAAACATCTGCTTGATATAAACGCCGGCAGTATTTCTTACGTCCAGAATGTAGATGGCATTGGGACGATAGGAGGGGGGATCATCTATTTCAATTATGGCAGTTTTACGGAAACGGATGAATCTTCGAATATCCTTGGCGAGTTCAGTGCGGGAGAATTTGCCGCCGTCGCGGGCATCGGTATCCCTCTCGACGAGCAAACCTCTGTAGGCGCGAATGTTAAAGGTATCTATTCTTCTATCGCACGCTCACAATCTGCGGCGATAGCAGTCGACCTCGGCGTCTTATACACGATTCCTGAAGAGAGATTAACCATCGGAGCGAGTGTTCTGAACCTTGGTACTCAGTTGAATGCGTACGGCGCGACGAGGGAATCCCTGCCGCTCGACGTCAAAATCGGTGTTACGACACAACCTGAACATCTCCCGGTGTTGCTCAATTTGAATTTTCATAAATTAAATGAAGAACAGGAAAATATATTACAGCGATTCAGCGCGTTCAGTCTTGGAGCGGAATTCCTCATGAGCGAATCCGTTCGCGCGCGTGTCGGCTACAGCAATGAAAAGCGAAAAGAGTTGAAATTAGGAACGGGTGCTGGGTTGGCGGGGTTCTCGCTCGGACTCGGCATATTATATCAAGACTATCAATTCGACTACGCGTTCAATTCCTACGGAAAAATCGGCGGACTTCACCGTATCTCGTTGAATATGGATTTGTAATCGCCGACAGCCTTTGGTAGTATCATGACCTCAACTCGACTTCTGATGAGATTCTTATTTGCTGTAATGATGGTACTGCTAACTTCGACGGCGTTTTCACAGAAAGGTAAAGAGATGGCTCAGCTTGAGAAAGCGACTTTTGGCGCTGGATGCTTTTGGTGTGTCGAGGCGGTTTTTGAGCGGCTCGGGGGAGTGAAGTCGGTAGTCGCAGGATACGCAGGAGGCACGAAAGCCAATCCAACATACGAAGAAGTGTGTACCGGGAACACGGGCCACGCTGAAGTCGCACACATAACATACGACCCAGCAGTCATCAAATTCGAAACATTGCTAGAGTGGCTTTGGAAGAGCCATGACCCGACGACACTCAATAGACAGGGAGCAGACGCGGGGACGCAATATCGCTCTGTAATTTTTTACCACGATGATGCGCAAAAAAACATTGCAGAGAAATCGAAATCAACAGCACAAGCGATGTTCAAAGACCCAATTGTGACGGAGATTCAACCGTTGACAAAATTTTACGAGGCGGAAAATTATCATCAGGATTACTATAAAAACAACCAGAATGCCCCGTACTGCACATTTGTCATCAAACCGAAACTAAAAAAACTCAAGCTGGAAAATGTTGATTGACAGTAACAGCATGACAGGAAGGGAATAGGCTCATGAAGCGAAAAATGCTGATTGCACTGACGGCCGTATTTTCTGTGTGTTCATTTGCTCAGATGAATCACTCACAGATGAGTGCTCCCAAGATATTGAAAGCCGGCGCAGTACTGCACCCGACCAAAGGCAAGAATGTGCATGGCTGGGTGACATTTGAGGTGGTCGAGAAAGGGGTTCGCGTCGTTGCGGAAATTACCGGACTCACCCCCGGCAAGCATGGGTTTCATATCCACGAATTCGGAGATTGCAGTTCTGATGACGGTTCGGCGGCAGGCGGACATTTCAATCCTACCGCAATGCCGCACAGTATGCCGATGAGCGATAAGCGTCACGTTGGCGACCTCGGCAATATCTTAGCGGATAAAGATGGCAAGGCAACACTTGACTACATAGACCCGATGCTCACGTTGGAAGGTGCGACCTCCATCTTGGGGCGTGGAGTGATTGCCCATGAAAAAGAAGACGACTTAACAACACAGCCGACCGGCGATGCAGGAGGCCGTCTTGCATGCGGTGTTGTCGGTGTAGCGAAAAAATAAAGCGGACAGAGCATTTTAATGCGTTCGGGCGGATGTACTATCCCGTTGCGCTTCAGACTATATTTGATTATCTTGTTCTATTCTCAGTAGCGAACTACAGGAGGTTTAGATGAAAGAAGATCTTCACCCGCATTATAAAAAGGCTATGGTCACGTGTGTCTGCGGGAACACGTTTGAAACCCGCTCGACGCGAGGCGATATTCACGTAGAAATTTGTTCTAACTGCCACCCGTTTTATACGGGCAAGCAGAAATTGGTCGATTCCGCCGGGCGCGTGGAACGGTTCAACAGAAAATACGCGAAGAAAACAAGCGAGAGCGCCGCACCGGCAAGCGCATAATTTTCGCCCGTTATTTTAGAAGAGCGGAATGTATCATTATGCATTCCGCTTTTTTTATGTTCTTTTTCCCTCTTGATAAAAACCCATGCCAGCACACATCTGTATTTTTGAGGATGCGCAGTACGACCGGCTGTTGCCGCTCGTGTTCACACGTCCTGTGTATACATTGCGGTGCGGCATCGGCTCCCTTCAGGATAAAATTACGCGCCGCTATCCAAAAGCTTCGCTTTCTCTACATGTACGCTCCTATTTAGCTGAGTATTGGCGAACAAGAAATCCTCGCGTTCTGGTCAACGATATTCGAGGGGATGAATGTCTGTTCATTAACGGCAGGGTTGTTGCGCACGCCGGTTTAGAGAAACTTGTCCCACTGAAATCGAAGGGTGACATCGTCTATGTTCAGGGCGAGACTATTGTAGCGGCGAATCTGAGCGGGGCTAACCTCAAGCGATTGCGAGACCGCTTGCAGAAGCCTCTTTCGCTGGCGGACTTTGACGGAATTCCTAGACGGGAAACAGAAGCGGATATGATTTCATACCCGTGGGATCTTGTTCAACGCAACGGCAAGCAAATCGAACGGGATTTTTCCGACCTCATGAAAGCGCAAAAAGGGAAGAAGATAAAAGGGAAAATCCATAAAGGTGTACAGGTACTCAATAAGTCGAACATCTTTATTGACGAAGGAGCAGTCATCAAGCCCGGAACGGTGCTTGATGCGGAAAACGGTCCCATCTACATCGGGAAGAATGTTCGCGTATATCCTCAAGCAACGCTGATCGGTCCGCTATCTGTCGGCGATGGGTCATCAATAAAAGTCGGGGCGCAGATATACGAAAACACAACGATTGGCCCGATGTGCAAAATTGGCGGAGAGGTGGAGGCGTCAATTTTTCACGGGTACTCAAATAAACAGCACGCGGGATTTATCGGACACTCCTATATCGGCGCGTGGGTAAATCTCGGCGCCGGGACGAACAACAGCGACCTCAAAAACAACTACGGCAAAGTAAAGGTGCAAATCGGAAATGAACAGGTCGATACCGGCTTACAGTTTGTCGGGTTGACGATGGGAGACCACTCGAAGAGTTCGATTAATTCGATGTTCAATACCGGGACGGTTGTGGGCGTCTCGAGCAATATTTTTGGCAATGATTTCCCCGCAAAGTTTGTCCCCTCGTTTGCGTGGGGTGCGGCAGGGGAAAAAACTTCGACCTACCATGTCGACCGTGCTATCGAGGTTGCCCGCCGTGTCATGGCCCGCAGAAAGGTTGACATGACACAAGCGGAGGAACAGCTCTTTCGGGTAATTTTTGACATGACCGCGGCAGAACGAAAACGCAGAGGAATGTAAAAATACTATTCTATGGCTCAAACTACGGTAGCAGAAAATCTTTATGCGGGACCGCGCGGGACGGCAGTGAAAATCCTGAACCGCGTCGAACGGTCGGATTCTTACCTTGACCGGCTCATGGATTCCGAACTGCGTTCTGCCGAGATGAACGAGCTTGATAAGAGCTTGATGGCGGAAATTGTCACCGGCGTTATTCGCTGGCGCAATAAGATCGACTGGATTCTGACCGGTTTCTTCCACGGTAATTTTACCAAAGCTGAAACGAACATCCGGAACACTCTCCGCGTTGCCGCCTACCAGATCATGTTCTTAGACCGTGTGCCGCATTCAGCCGCAGTCAACGAGGCGGTTGAATTTATTAAGCGGATTCGCGGGCAGAGAGTCGCCGACCTCGTCAATGCCGTTCTCCGCAACATCGTGCGGAATGTCGAGAACCTTCGTTATCCCGACCCGAAGGAAGACCAAATTCAATATCTCTCCGTCATCGAATCGCATCCATACTGGATGGTGCGGCGGTGGGTGGATCGTTTCGGCTACGACCAGGCAAAACAATTACTCGACGCCAACAACCAGCGCCCCGACCTGACCTTGCGCGTGAATCGCCTGAAGATGGATTTTAATTATTTTCTCAGCATTCTTGAACAGCACCAGATTCAATTTTCTCGCTCTACATACATGGATTACTTCGTGCGGGTAAAACACATGGCGGATATCGGAAGTTCGGATTTGTTCAAGCAAGGGTTCTTTGGTGTTCAGGATGAGAGTGCGGGTTTAGCCGTGCTCTTGCTCGACCCGAAACCCGGCGAGCGCGTGCTCGACCTCTGCTCGGCTCCGGGCGGTAAAACGACGTTCATCGGCGAGCTGATGAAAAATTCCGGCGAGATTGTTGCTGTTGACCGTTACGAAAATAGACTGCAATTGGTGAAGACAGCCTGCCAGCGGCAAGGCGTTGCCAATGTGCACCTCGTTGTGGCAGACTCGGCAACATTGCAAACGCCGCCTGCCGAGCGCGTGCTGGTGGATGTGCCGTGTTCGGGGCTTGGTGTGCTCTGCAAAAAACCGGATGCAAAATGGAAGCGCGATCCTGCGGACATTGACCACCTCGTTCTCATTCAACGTGATATTTTAGAGAATGCCGCAACCCTCGTGAAACCGGGCGGCGTCTTGGTCTACAGCACCTGTACAACAGAGCCGGAAGAAAATATCAACATTGTCCGTGATTTTTTGTCGAAGCACCCGGAGTTTACCATTGAGCCAGCCCAACAATTTGTGAATCAGGCGTTAGTGCATCCGGATGGCTACGTCGAAACGCTCCGGCATAAACACGGAATGGATAGTTCGTTTGCCATGAGGCTGAAAAAGACAGTATAAAGATACATTGCCGTGTTTCTTCTTTTGTATTCCTTCCGTTTTCTCATTATATTTTGCTCGTTCTACTGAAGATGCTCGCCAATTCTCTTATCACTCGCCAATTCGATTCAGTTCCAACTGATAAGAACAAATAAGGAGAACAGTATGAAGATCCTCCACACGCTTGGTTTCAGTATTTGCCTTGTTGTGTTTTTTTTGCTTTCATCCGCTCCGCAGGATACACCAAACGACCCGCTCGTGTCAACATTCTCCATTGTGGCGGTTGACCTCGAAAACGGCGACGTCGGCGTAGCCGTGCAATCCAAATTCCCGAACGTGCGCCCTGTTGTGCCGTGGGCGGAGGCAGGGGTTGGAGCTATCGCCACGCAGTCGTTCGTGAATGTATCCTACGGCTCAAAAGGCTTGACGCTCATGCGGAACGGAGCAACAGCCGGGGAAGCCATGCGCATCTTAGTAGCAAATGACAGTGCGAGCAGTGTCCGCCAAGCGGGCATCGTGGATATGCAAGGCAATGCCGCAAGTTGGACTGGAGCCGAATGTTTCGATTGGGCGGGTGGAGCGACTGGAGCAAAATCAGGCGGGAAGGGAGAGTTGATTACAGGCAAGGGGTTCGCCGCTCAAGGAAATATCCTCGTTGGAAAAGAAACGGTCGAAGCGATGGCAAAGACGTTTCAGAGCACTAAAGGTTCGTTAGCGGATAGGCTTGTTGCCGCGTTGCTGGCAGGAGGAAAAGCCGGCGGCGACCGGAGAGGGGAACAATCAGCCGCATTGCTTGTGAAACGCAAAGGCGCTGGCTATGACGGCACGACGGATGATTATATCGATATCAGCGTGTACGACCACGTAACGCCGCTTAAGGAACTTGAGCGGCTCTATAATTTACATAAGCTTTTTTTCTTTCGTTCCGAAACAAAAAATTTGCTCAAAATTGACGCCGCCTTATGTAAAGAGTTGCAAAGTATGTTGAGTAACAAGGAATATAAAGGTTTTATTTTCTATACAGGACCGGTCAATGGGTCGTTTGACCAAGCCACCAGCAAAGCGTTACAGGATTTTATGGGCTGGGAAAATTACGACGTTCGCATCCGGCAAGACGACATGATTGATAAGGAAGTCTTGGAAGATATCAGGAAGAACTACGCGGCATGGAAACAATCAACGAACAAGAAATAATCGTGTCGAATACCATGGACCTTCAGCAGTTGCTTTCATCCGAGCTTGCTCGGATGGAAGAATCGCAGACATTTAAGTACGAAACCGAACTTCAGTCCGCGCAAGGGGGCGTCGTCAAGGTTGGCGGAAAAGACGTGGTGATGCTTGCCTCGAACAACTATCTGGGTATGTCGAACCACCCGAAAGTCCGGCAAGCGGCGATCAGCGCGATTAAGAAATATGGCTATGGCGTAGCCTCGGTGCGTTTTCTCTGCGGTACGTTGACGATTCACCGCGATCTGGAGAAGAAGATCTCGACATTCTTAAAGACCGAGGATACCATCCTGTTTTCTTCAACGTTTGCGGCTAACGTCGGTTTTTTTTCAGCCCTCACGAATGAAAAACTTGGCTTCGAAAACTACAAGGATGTTATTTACAGCGACCGTTTAAACCACGCAAGCATCATTGATGGCCAGCGCTTGTGTCGCACAGAAGTAACGGATAAGAAAATCTACAATCACAGCGATACCGCACATCTTGAGCAACAACTCAAAGAAGACGAGGGCAAAGACTATCGTTTGCGCATTATTGCGACGGATGGCGTCTTTAGCATGGAAGGCGACCAGGCGCCGCTTCAACAGCTTGTTGAGTTAGCCCGAAAGTACAATGCGTTATTGTTTGTGGATGATGCGCACGGCATCGGCGTCGTCGGCAAGACGGGTCGCGGAGTTGCGGAAGAGCAGGGTGTATTGGGACACATTGATGCGCTGGTTGGTACGCTCGGCAAGGCAATCGGAGGGGCGGCGGGCGGATATGTAAGCGGCTCGAAAGAACTCATAAGCTACCTCCGCCAAAAAGCGCGCACGTATATTTTTTCCAATTCCTTGCCGCCGTCGATCGTCATGGCGACGAGCGTGGCGTTCGACCTGCTGATGAAAGACCGGTCAATTGTAAAGCGATTACACGACAATACCGCTTATTTCCGCGCGGAAATTAAGCGCTTGGGTTTTACGATTCTCGATGGAACGCACCCTATTGTTCCCGTGATGTTGGGTGAAGCCTCTGTCGCACAAGAGATGAGTAAAAAATTACTGAAAGCCGGTGTGTATGTGAAGGGCTTATGGTTTCCCGTTGTTCCAAAAGGAGAAGCTCGATTGCGTGTGCAGATTTCTGCGGCGCATAGTCGCAAAGACCTCGACGGGGCGCTCGCCGCGTTTGGAAAAGTCGGCAAAAAGATGAACATCATATGACCCCAACGTCTACGAAAGCGGTATTAATATCAGGTGCGAACGGGGAAATCGGACATGGGCTGATTACCCGTTTAAAAGAGCGCCAGCCGGATATCCGCATCATCGCGCTTGATGTTCACCCAATTCAAAAAGAACTAAAGCGTCTGTGCCACGAAACAATCGTCGGCGATATCCTCGACACGGTGATGATTGACCGATTGGCGGCGTTTTACGATTTCAGCGCCATTTATCATTTGGCGGCAATTCTTTCGACGAAAGCCGAGCGTGAACCGGTTCTCGGCCACCGCGTGAATGTGGACGGAACGCTGAACCTTCTCGAGCTTGCCGCGCGGCAAGCGCGAGCGACCGGCGAACAGATAAAATTTCTCTTTCCGAGTTCAATCGCCGTGTACGGGTTGCCGGATGTTGCGATGAAAATGAAAACCGGCAAAGTGAAAGAGTCGGAGTGGCTTCAGCCGCGCACAATGTACGGCGTCAATAAACGGTACTGCGAAGAGCTTGGGCGGTATTATCAAGAGTTCTATCGTCAAATAGACCCACAGCCTACTGCGGGCGGTGTGGATTTTCGCGCTATCCGTTTTCCGGGGCTTATTAGCGCGCACACGCTTCCCACCGGCGGCACCAGCGACTATGGGCCGGAGATGCTCCACTCTGTCGCGCGTGGCGAAGTTTATGATTGTTTTGTGCCTGAGACCACTACACTGCCGTTTCTGACGATGCCCGACGCTATTGACGCGCTGTTAAGTCTTGAAATCGCCGATAAAAAAAAACTTACTCAGCTCGTCTATAATATTCGCGGGTTCTGCGTTTCGGCGAAGGAATTTTATGACGTGATCAAAAAGGCATTCCCCGCGATGAAAGTAAATTTCAATCCGGACTCGCTCCGACAAAAGATTGTCGATAGCTGGCCCGCAGACGTTGATGATTCGCAAGCGACGAAGGAGTGGGGATGGAAACCGGCGTATGATTTTCAGAAAGCCTTCGAGGAGTATTTAATTCCTGCTGTGAAAGCGCGCTACGCGAAGACACTATAAGGAACACTATTTCAATGGATGTTATTACAATACTAGTATTGATTCTTCTTGCGGCGCTACTCGTGCTGATTCTGATTAAAGTATCGAGCCGCAGTACGTCGAGTACCGACCAATCTGCATTGATGATGCAACAGCAGATTGATGGGTTTCGTGCTGAGGTTTCTCAAACCCTGAAGAATAGCACAGACTCGCTGGCGAATTCTCTTAAAAGTACTCAAGATACGTTGTTGACAGTTGTGAACGACCTCAGGACCAATGTGACACAGCAATTGCAAAGCAATTCCGGTCAAATGGATAAGCGGTTAGACAATGCGGCAGAGGTTATTCGAGACGTTAAGAAAGAACTTGGCGATCTCGGCCGGGCTACACAGGAAATAAAAGAATTAGGGCAGAGCGTTTCCAAATTAGAGGAAATGCTCCGCGCGCCAAAATTTCGCGGTGGATTGGGTGAATTGTTGCTTGAAGATTTACTGAAGCAGGTCTTGCCCGTCAACGCTTTTGATATGCAGTTTACATTTCGCAATGGTCAGACGGTAGACGCGATTATCAACACGGCGGGGGGCAAAGTGCCGGTCGATTCGAAATTCCCGTTGGAAAATTTTAGAAAAATGGCAGAGGCGAAATCGGACCAGGAGAAAAAAGCGGCGTACCGGCTGTTTGTCTCA
>DATCJD010000001.1:0-4641 GCA_036507435.1 Bacteroidota bacterium | reverse complement strand
ATACATTCGGCACCACCATCGTACGATAAAGTGCGGTGTAGAATATCGTGCGCTGAGCTTCCGTGCCGCCGCTCACTTCTATTTTCACGAGCGCGCTGTTCCATTCATCCCGCGCATCGGCTTTCACTTTGTCGAAATCCCAGTGCGGTATCTCCGCCAGCAAGTTTTTCCTCGCGCCGTCAATATCAACCGAAGACAGTGCAACCTTCAATAGCACGCCTTCATCCGCGCCGGTCGAAAATGACACAAACGCTTTAACCGATTGCCCTTGAGCTTGTCTCGCCTCACTCAAAACGCCGTCAATCACCGCCCCCGTTCGCACAAATGGCTTCGAGCTTTGAATCGCAAAGAATACAAGCTGGTCGGGCGCCCAGCCCTTCGAGCGGCGGTAGCCGACGATTTCGCGGTCGGAGAGAAATTCAACCTTGGCGTCTATTACTTGGTCTGGACCGATGCCGTGCACAAGGTCGAGGATGATATTCGCCCGTTCCGTTTTTGGAAATGTATAGCGATGGAATCCCACCCGTTTCGTCGTTGTCAGTTCCACGCCGATGTTGTAATCGTCCAGCCGCACGGAATAAAATCCAGCCGAGGCGCGCTCACTCGTGTGGCGAAATCTGGAGCGATAACCGGGAGTCTTCGCATCACCGCTTGCTGTGCGAAGCTCGCCGACGGTCGGCATAAGCAGAATGTCGCCGTAGTCGCCGATGCCCGTACCCGAAAGATGCGTGTGACTGAAACCTAATATCAGACTATCCGAATAGTGATAGCCCGCGCACGCGTCCCAGCCTTCGACGCGCGTATCGGGACTGAGTTGTACCATGCCGAAGGGGCGCGTGGCTCCGGGATACACATGCCCGTGTCCCCCGGTACCGATGAACGGATTGACTGCGTCCGCAAGCTGGCGCGCTGACTGGGCGCTTGCAGGCGAGACAGAACAAATAATAGCCAGAAGAAATTTGCACGCTGATTTCATGTTGTTGTGTCTTCGTGTCTTGGTGGTGAGCTGTTGTTTGAATTTACCGTTTATACACGACAAACATACGAAAACAGAACCGAAGTTGCACTCTCTTATATATTTACCCTTCTCCCAACTTGGGAGAGGGGTGTCCCGACGAAGTCGGGACGGAGTGAGGGTCAAAACTTGAAACTCAAGCACAGATTCGGTATTATTTGGTTTCATGGTACGATGATGGTATGAATCTCGAATAAGTGGACGCTCAGCGTCCAGCACTACGTTCCCATGCGGAGCATGGGAACGAGAATAGGTGAACCCATGCCCAACAAAGACCCGCGCATTGATGCGTATATCGCCAAATCGGCGGACTTTGCGAAACCGATTCTGAAACACATCCGCAAGGCCGTTCACACCGCCTGCCCGGAAGTGGAGGAAACGATGAAGTGGAGCTTCCCACATTTCGACTACAAGGGCATGCTCTGCAGTATGGCGGCGTTCAAAGAACATTGCTCATTCGGTTTCTGGAAGGAAAAACTCGTCCTCGGTACCAACCCCGGCTCGAAGGACGGCATGGGCTCATTCGGGAAGATTACGTCCATCGCCGACCTACCGAGCAAAAAAGTCTTTCTCAGCCTTATGAAAAAAGCCGTCGAACTCAACGATGCAGGAGTTAAGGTGGTCAGGGCAAAACCGAAGGCGAAAAAGCCGCTCCGGGTTCCGCCGTATCTTTCTGCCGCACTGAAAAAAAATAAAAAAGCCCAGGCGACGTTCGAGTGCTTCAGCCCATCGCACAAACGCGAATATCTCGAGTGGCTCACAGAAGCGAAGACCAAAGACACCCGCACTAAACGTCTGGCTATCACCGTGGAATGGCTAACGGAAGGAAAAGCACGGAATTGGAAATACATGAAAAAATAAATCGGAGTTCTACCAATGGAAGCATTCTGGTGGACGATGTTCGGCGTTGCAATCACGTTCTATACACTCTGGGTCGCCGGCGCGTTTGGGAAAAAGAAAACAGATGACGACAACAAACTGTAACGTAAAAGCGTCATAAACCTTCCTGAGTTGTCCCGCCTACGTTTGACACTGCAAAGAGGTTTTGCTACTTTGCAATCCAATAACTGTATCTCAACAACTTTGCGTCTGCATTGTTCCTCCTCGTTATCATGAAAACAATACTCTATTTTGTGGTTGAATTCTCGCTGGCAACAGCCTGCCTCGCCCAACAAACAAGCATCGTCCTCCTCGGCACAGGCACGCCATACCCAAGCCCAACCAATCAGGGTCCCGCGACCGCCATCGTTGTCGGTGACAGGTACTTCCTTGTCGATGCGGGCGTGGGTGTGATGCGTCAAATCAACGCGGCGAAGCTTTCAGTCAAAGGACCCACGGCGGCGTTCATCACGCATCTGCACTCAGACCACACGCTCGGCATTCCCGATTTGCTCTTTACAACGTGGATTATGCAACGGCATCATCCGTTCCCGATGTATGGTCCCACCGGATTACAAAAAATGACCGACCACTTTATCGCTGCGTATGAGCAGGATATCCCCATCCGCACAGACGGGCTGGAACAGGAAACACCCGAAGGCTACAGAGTCACTGTACACGAAATTGCGCCGGGCGTAATTTATGATAGCGCGGATGTGCTTGTCACCGCGATACCCGTTCCGCACGGAAGCTGGAAGGAAGCCTACGCGTTTCGCTTCGACACGCCAAGCCGCTCGATTGTGATTTCAGGCGACATGCGACCGAGCGAGGAATTCGTTTCCGCCGCGCATGGAGTTGATGTGTTTATCAGTGAAGTATATCCGGAAGTCCGCCTCGCGCCGGAAAATCGTCCGGGCGGCGAACACTGGCCTCAGTACATGAAAGAATTTCACATCTCTGACGTGGAACTCGGAAAACTCGCGTCGGAAATTCAGCCAAAGTTGCTTATCTTGCATCATATCGTCTGGATGGGCGGAACTGAACAAGAATTGTTAAACGGCATCCGCAAGGGCGGGTTTAAAGGAAAAATTGTTATCGGAAAGGATTTGGAGAGGTATTGATAAAACACAAAGTAATGAACGAACAAGAAAAACAAGAATCTCCCCCGCTCAAGGGACGCTCGCTCAGAGTCTGGAAGAACCTGAAGCAGGGTATGGCGCTTGCGTGGGCGGCGTCGCCACGCTCACTAGTAAAATTTTCGCTGTTGGGAGTATTCGGCGCGGCAATGACGCCGCTCGCCGTATATCTCGGCTCCGTGTTGGTCAACCGCATCGCTGAAGCCCGCGTGCACGCGCTCCAGTTCGAAGACCTTCTGCCTATTATTCTTGGCTTATGGATCGGGGCGGCGATACAGCGGACTCTCGGTTCGTACATGGGCTATGGGAGAAACTTATTTGTCCGCCGCGTGGAGTTAGAGGCGGAGCGGCGCTTGCTCATGCAGGCGTCGAAAATCGACCTCGGGCACTTCGATAATTCGAATTGGCACGACCGCCTTGCGCGCGCGAAGCGGGACGTCTCCTGGCGACCCGGCGACCTCACGTGGTCGGTCTTGGGACTTTCCGGCAACATCGTGGGCATCCTGCTGATGACCTCGCTGTTGGCAAGCCTTCATTATCTTCTGGTTGTGCTCGGGCTAGTGGCGGCTGTGCTGTCACTCGCTCTGGAGCGGCGCATCAATGCGCGCATGTATGAATTCTTCTATAAAGAAACTCCCGAAGAACGCGAGCGACAATATCTGGGCGATTTGCTCGTACAGTCCCGCAATACAAAAGAAATCCGCGCGTACGTCCTCTCCGATTACCTGCTCGGACGGCATAGTAACCTCTCCGAGTATCTGTACAAACAACGCGAGGAGATGTTCAAAGCTGGCACACGCATCTCGATGCTCACCGGATTGGTGACGGCAACAACTCTTGCTCTTGCGTACGTGTTTGTCGGGTATCAGGGCATTGCCGGCGCGATCGACCCGGGCGGCGTGGTGCTTATCATCGGCGCGTTTACGTCGCTTTCCGGAACGCTCGCACAAATCTCCAGCACGTTTATCGCCGTCGACCAGCATACCACATTCCTGAACGACTATTTTTCGTTCCTCGCCGTCGAGCCGTTGGTACCGAAGCCTGCAAGTCCACGAACATTACCAAGCGGGAGAATCAACGGAATTGAATTCGACAACGTGACCTTCTGCTATCCGGGCGGTACGGAACCTGCGGTCGCCGGTTTGAACCTGAACATCAGTAGCGGTGAACTCATCGCACTCGTTGGAGAAAATGGCGCTGGCAAGAGCACGCTTGTAAAACTGCTCCTGCGCTTCTACGACGCTGGCAACGGCGCGGTGCGTGTCGGTGGAGTTGATTTACGGGAACTCGACCCCGAAGCGCTCCGCAACAGGTTCGGCGTATTGTTCCAGGACTTCGTCAGCTACGAATTATCCGTCCGCGAAAATGTGATGATCGGCAGGCCGAACGGCGAACTCAACGACGAACGTGTGCTCGAAGCCCTGCGCAACTCCCGCAGCGAATGGCTGGTGAAGAAAATGCCGAAGGGGTTGGATTCCAAAGTCGGGCGGCTCTTTGAGGGCGGGCATGACCTCTCCGGCGGCGAATGGCAACGCCTTGCACTCGCGCGGCTCATGTACCGCGACGCCGACATCTGGATTTTGGACGAGCCCACGTCTTCTTTAGACCCGG